>CALRLS020000052.1:0-17119 GCA_943368815.1 Cyanobium sp. NIES-981 | reverse complement strand
CAGATATTAATCAGACAGTTACTTTGTGTGGCTGGGTACAAGTCGTTCGTGATAAAGGTGGTATTATTTATATTGACCTCCGCGACCGCTATGGTATCACACAATTAATCCTGAATGAAAATAGTAGCGATACTGACATAATTGCTTTGGCCCGTACATTAAGCCGCGAATTCGTGATTCAGGCATCAGGTGAAGTGATTGAGCGTGTATCAAAAAATGATAAAATAGCCACAGGTGATATTGAAATTAAAGTTACGGCTTTAGAGATATTGAACCCTGCTAAATTACCTCCGTTCCTGATTCAGGACGAAACCGATGGTGGTGATGATATTCGTATGAAATATCGCTATCTCGACCTTCGCCGGAATGCGGTACGTCAGAACTTGCAGTTGCGTCATAAAATGGCTCAACAAACCCGCACTTATCTTGACGGACAGGAATTTATTGAGGTAGAAACTCCGGTATTGATTAAATCTACGCCAGAGGGTGCCCGAGACTTTGTGGTGCCAAGCCGTATGAATCCCGGTGAATTTTATGCTTTGCCACAATCGCCACAGACTTTCAAGCAATTATTGATGGTATCGGGTTTTGACCGTTATTATCAGATAGTAAAATGTTTCAGGGATGAAGACTTACGTGCTGACCGTCAACCTGAATTTACTCAGATAGACTGCGAGATGTCTTTTGTGAAACAAGAGGATATTCTTCAGATGTTTGAGGGGCTGATACGTCACCTGTTCAAAACAGTGAAAAATATTGATATGCCCGAAGTACCTCGTATGACTTATGCTGATGCCATGCGTTTGTATGGTTCGGATAAACCTGATACCAGATTCGGAATGCAGTTTGTTGAGTTGAATGATGTAGTAAAAGGCAAAGATTTTGTGGTGTTCGATTCGGCTGAACTGGTAGTAGGTATCAATGCCTCGGGTTGTGCAGAATATACCCGTAAGCAGATTGATGAAATTACGGAATGGGTTAAACGCCCTCAGGTAGGGGCAAAAGGGCTGGCTTATATAAGATATAATGCTGATGGCACCTTGAAATCATCATTCGATAAATTCTTTGATGAGACAGCTTTGAAACAAATAGCCGATAAATTTGAAGCAAAAGCCGGAGACCTTATATTGATTCTGGCCGGAGAAGCCAACAAAGCCCGCAAGCAATTGAACGATCTTCGTTTAGAAATGGGTAGCCGTCTGGGCTTACGTAATCCGGAAGAATTTAAGGCTTTGTGGGTGCTTGACTTCCCATTACTGGAATACGGTGAAGAAGAAAACCGTTGGTTTGCCATGCACCATCCGTTCACCAGTCCAAAACCGGAGGATATTCCTCTATTGGATTCAGGAGACCTGGGCAAAGTAAGAGCCAACGCTTATGATATGGTTATTAACGGGACAGAAGTAGGAGGGGGTTCTGTGCGTATTTTCCAGAGACCATTGCAACAAAAGATGTTTGGTATCTTAGGATTTACCGAAGAAGAAGCCAAAAAACAATTCGGCTTCCTGATGGATGCCTTTGAGTTTGGGGCGCCACCACATGCAGGTATTGCCTTTGGTTTCGACCGCCTTTGTTCAATCTTTGGTGGAGCCGATTCAATCCGTGACTTCATTGCCTTCCCTAAGAACAATTCAGGTCGTGATATGATGATTGATTCACCATCAACCATCGACCAGAAACAAATGGACGAATTGAAGATTAAGACGGTATTGTGATAAGCTTTTAATCTACTTAATATACAAAAAAGAGAACCTCGGAAAGGTTCTCTTTTTTGTTAATACGATATCAATTCTCCTTATTTCTTCACACAAGAAGAAAGGTATGCTTCAAAAATATTGATATAGTTCTGAGCGGTTAAAGAGTTAAATTCACCTGTATCAATTCTTTTTTGCATTGCCGGGCAATCAACAAAGTATGACTTCAAAGATTTTTTCGCGGTCAAAGCAGGTATCTGATAATATTTTTCATCTTTTGGTTTTTTCAACGCCCAGTCGCTTTGAGGGAAAACCTCTGCATATACTGATAACCTTGGATGAACTTTTACTTCCTCCATTAAGGCGTAGCGGTCACTGTTTTGAAGTACATCACCAACAACACCAACTTTATAAGTTTTTCCTTCTTTGGTTTTGATATGTGCAATATCATCAATTTTTCTTTTTACAGGTTTTTTAACACCCTCAATCTCAATATAAACAGTGCTATTATCAGTTTTGAAAGCACTAAGTACACCTCCAATAGTTAATCCTCCGCTATCATTTCTTCTATAATCATGAATAGGCGGATTATCGTTCATCAATTTTATTTTCCCTGTAAATTTCTCACCCTTGTTATCTAACAATTCACCTTCCAGTAAAACATATTTGAAAACATCGGCTGATTTTTTGTATTCAGGTAAAACCGGAACTGCCTCAATAGGGCTGATATTTTTAGCCTCTTTAGATTCGGTTGTGTATTCCTTCACAGCCTTGATATTATCCATCAGGGCATTATAATTGAGTGTTGAACCTAAAAACTTACGGTCGTTTTCTTTTACTATTGCCGCATATTTTTCGGTTTGAGGCATATTACCTAACAATAAGTTAGAAAAAGCAAGGTTATAAGCAGCGCTCATTCTTACGTCTTTCATATCGTCCTCATCTTTTGTCTGATATTTCAGAAGTGTTTCCCAATATTTTTGCGCTTCACCAAACAGATTAGTCCATTGGTCACGGCTTACGCCGCTGATTGATGGGAACACTTGTGTAGAAAGGTTGAAATCTGTCAAATCGGTTTTCTTAGGCAATTTTAAATCAAAGTATTGTGCTTTTAATACTGGGCCATATAAATAGTATAAGGTAAAATCATTGATTAGCTCGCTGTAGGTATTATATAAAACACTATACATAACCGCATAAGGTCTGATATCGCTATCCACAATAAAAGTATTTACCTTTGGTGACATGAATCGTTGATAAATCACTTTCCCTTCTTTGTCTTTTACCTCTACATTAGCTTCAATTCCCATGACATAAGCCGGAGAACGTGAGATGCTTTTAGAATCAAGAAACTCAAATTTGGTTACGTTATAAGTAATTCTGAAATCCCCGTCAATTTCATGTTTTAAGCCATAAATGACCATGTCCTCTGCCCATTTAGATGGGCTATAAGAACCACCATTATTTTTAACGGTTGCTTCAAAAGTAGTTGGCGTGTTCAGCTTCAAGGTATAGCTTTTGTAGTTGGCATAATTGAGATCAACGGGTGCTACCGGCCCTCTCATATTTATTTTTTTCTCATCTCTTTTTTGAGAATATCCTAAAACAGCAGTACAAAGTAGTAGAATAAGTATTAAATGTTTTCTCATGTATAAATTTATTTAGTGAATTAGTGATTGAGTGAATGAGTGATTGAGCAGCTGCTAAGCGGTAAATTGGTGATTGAGTGATTAATTAATAATGAATTTTAATCACTCAATCACTAATTCACACAATCACTCAATTATTGTAAACTCGGATTATGTCTGGTGTTAGTTTTAGCTAGTTTCATTGCATCAGCCAGTATATTGGCGTATTCAACCAGTTTCTCACCATCTTTTTCATCAAATTCATTCTTGATTAAACCTTCTGCTTCTTCTCTTGCTTTTTCAGGTTTATCAAGGTAATAGTAGATTGTTGATAGGTTGTAATAAGCCGAGTAACGTAGTTTTTTATTACGTTTATCGTCGCCTTTATACTTGGTTTTCAAAGATTGTAAATAGTCAATCAATGGAGCCAGACTAGTTTCTAAATCAGCAATAGACTGGTCGGCTTTCATGGTTTTAAATAGCTCTTTCACTGCCTGAATCGCCTCTTGTTGGGTCTGATATTCCGGATGGTCTTTAGAGTTCAGTATCCATAAATAATCGTCAGTCTGAATAGGTGAAAATCCATAGGTAAAGTTCAGGTTATTATTTACACGGTCGATAGAGCCATCAACAAAGCTTCTTAGTTTTTCCGAATAAATCGCCTCTTTTTTGCTCTCAAACTCCTTACTTACAGTTGAAGAACTGGTGCTTTTTCCTGTAGCATAAGTATCAGAAATACCAAGACCAATATTGAAACCACCGGTTACTTCAGGTTCTTTGTTAACAGTTACATTGGCCAAAAATCTGTTATTACTTTTAGCTTCTTCTTTTTTCTTTAGCTCCTGTTGTTCTTTTTCTGTCAAAGGTTTAGGTGTAAGAGGGCCTTTTATACGACAGATACCTCTTGCCTCATAACCCGCCTCTACCCAATAGTTGGTAGTTCTTGAAGTTACTTTACCGTCTTTGTCTTTTTGTTCACTCGTTTCCGACCTCACACTGGATCCTCTGTAGTTGAAATCATCCAGATTCATTTCAATGCCTACTGTCGGGGTGGCTTCTACTTTTTTCCAACCGTAGATTTTGATTTTGTCATAAACAATGTTTTCGTCGGTGTATGAACGCAAAGCTCCTCCTACAACAACTCTGGCGCCATAGGTGCGTTTTTCTAAAGGCACAAATTCTTTTGGCAGGCGTTGATAACTGACATTAAAATGAAATTTGTCCAAATCGACTTTCTGCGCATAGCTCGCAGAAAAAGATAAGACTAAAGCAAGAATGGAGAGTCTTCTCATAAGGTGATATATAAGTGTTTATTGGTTAAAAAAAATAGTCATAGCTCACCTGAGTCTTTAAACGACTAAGGAGGATTAGTTTTAAATCTGGCTTTGGTAGCAGTATAGGTCAATTATCAACTATACTATAGTTATGTCAATGAGGCTTCAATCCAATCTGCTGGCAGATTAAATCCATGATGCTACACTGATACTGGTTTTGAATTGGTGTGATTGAGCGGCAAAAGAATACTGACACAGATAAGATGATTTTGACTTTTTTAACATAGCAAAGAAAACCGCATTAATGAAGGTTATGCCATCATTAGCAAATAGAAAAGTTACCCTTATTTTATTTATTATCAAGACGAGCAATGAGCTTGGCACATACCTGCCACCTGAGAAAAAGGAGT
Organism: Cyanobium sp. NIES-981; assembly: GCA_943368815.1. Lineage (GTDB taxonomy): Bacteria > Bacteroidota > Bacteroidia > Cytophagales > Spirosomataceae > Emticicia. Next base: position 12,113 of record CALRLS020000052.1, on the reverse strand, counting down.
AAAATAATTCGAGAAACATAATACAATTCTGCAGTTTATAATTTTTTAGTCTTTCAGCGAAAAAGACGAGTTTGACTTATCTTACCGCAAAGTAAATGAAAGTTTTCTACTTTTTAAAGTATGCAAGCTGAATTCTTAATTTCTTAATAAATATGTTCGTGAAAAAAAAATAAAACAATTTTATGATAATCGAAGGAGGTGGTCTTTGTAAATTGTTTGTTTTTATTGCTGCGGCGTAGCCGAATGTTATTTCTGGTCTTCTTTCTTTTTCTTCTATACCTCCTCAGCCTGGTTTCTAAAATATCCCCTGAACAGGAAATTATGTTTCAATGCCTCCAGATTCTGGTCTAATTTTGCACTGCTGCTTTCCAGATTACTGTTGGTTTCTCTGGTATTATTGGCTGCTTTTTCGTCATGAAGCAATACCGGTTTTGATCTAGTGTGATTTATCAGTATATAAACGCTCGCTCAGATAAGATGAAGCCAGCTTTTTGAGAGTAGTAAAAAAACTCCATTAACGAAGTTTCTGCCTTCTTTAGCGAAAAGAAAAGTTACACGAACTTTATTCTTTTGCAATACAATCATTTTGTTTGGTTCATGTCTGACTTTAAAGAAAAAAGGTAAAATAATGTGAGAAGCATAATGCAATTCAGTAGTTTATGACTTTTTTAGTTTTTCTTAATGTTAAATACCTACCTTTTAATAAAATGAGTATATAAAACTTTTTAAATCGTATTTTTTATAATAGGTTTGACAAGTTTTAAACTAATTATCAACTATTTTAATTTTTAACAATTATGCACAAAACGATTATCAAACTGTTAATGATTTTTATTGCTGGAATATTAACACTTAGTTGTGACAAAAAAAATGAAGACATTACGCCTGCCAACCAAATGAGTTACAATGGCAAAACTTATGATTTATCCCAGGGACTGTGGTCGTCAGAAGTTGATGATAGCAAAGGTATAGAAGAACTTAGTTTGATTCTGGCCACATCTTCTTTGAACTTAAAATATGTGAATGGAGAATTTGATTCAGTTAATGGAAAACTCACTGGCGCCATTTTATATATTTATATGAAAAAAGGTAGCAAAGGATTAGATGCAGGAGAATATATTTCTGATATCAACGACGAAGGTAAACCCAATACCTTTTATGGCGGCGTATTAATAAATGGTGACCTGACCACTTTTGACAGTGATGATGAGGCTACTATTGAGGTAGGAAAACTTACCGTAAAAAAGAATGGCAGTACTTATGAATTAACGTTGGATGGTACTGACGAAGACGGAAAGGCGGTTAAAGGATTTTATAAGGGTGAATTAACAGGCCTGGATTAGGATTTTTGGAATTGTGAGCCTTTATTAATAGAATAAAGGCTCACAATTTTTATATCATTGCTGCGGCGTAGCTGATTGTAATTTCTGCGCATCTTCTTTCTTTTTCTTCTCGTTTTCTTCAGCCTGTTTTCTGAAATATCTTCTGAACAGGAAATTATGTTTGAGAGCCTCCATATTCTGGTCTAGTTTTGCACTGCTGCTTTCCAGATTACTGATGGTTTCTCTGATATTATTGGCAGCTTTTTCGTCATGAAGCAATACGCCAACCGGGCTTTTCGGGTTATTGACCAGATTGTTAGTAGTTTGCTCTAAGTTATTCACCATTTGCTTAGCCGATACAGATGTTTCTTTTAATGTCTGCGAAGTATTTTGCAGCGAAGCTACCGTGCTTTTAATATTCGGATAAATCTCTTTATCAGTTGCGATTGAGTTAAGAAAATTTCCTTCAGCACCTAATTTATCAGACAATATGGCTAAATTAGTAGCGCCTTTCTTTAAATCTCTTGTGGCTGCCTCAACAGTAGACATACTTTTGGAAATATTGGCATAGAGGGCTTCATCTTTCATGAGTTTCCCTATAGAGCCTTGCCCTGAACGAATATCTGCCATTATCCCTTTCAGGTCATTAGTAATATCCAGAATATTTTTGTTGTTCGCCTGTAAAGTTGAAAGCATTTCCTGCTGAGTAACGTCCGCTTCTGCCTTAAAATGATGCCCGGATGTTATCATTCCTGCATTCGGTGAGCCACCTGAAATCAGAATGATGGGGTTACCTATCAAACCATCGGAGCTTACTCTTACGGTTGCATCCTTTTTGATAAAAGGCTGAGATTTGTCTTCAATACTGAATAGTACGCTTACCTTAGAGTCCGGTGTGAAGGATATTTCCTGCACTGTGCCTACTTTCACACCTGCAAACCATACATTATTACCTTTGGTAAGTCCATTAACACTATTGAAAGTAGCGGTAGCATCAATCCGGGTGATGAACGTTTTACGCATGGTTCCGAGTGTCAGAATACCCGCGGCTAATATAATAATGCCTATTAAAACAAATAAACCAACTTTCGCCGCTATTTTTTGTGAAGATTCCGGGGTCGCCATATTCCTATTTCTTTTGATTTTCTATGAAATTGTAATCGTAAAAGTTCTTAATTCTTGGGTCAGGATTCCTGAACACTTCCTCAAATGTTCCCTGAAATTTAAAGTGACCGTCATATAATATTGCTATCCTGTCCCCTGTTTCTTTGGCACAGGTCAAATCGTGTGTAATGATAATCGAAGTAGTTTTGTAGTTTTCCTTTACCTCATTAATCAACTGGTTGATTTCAATACAGGTAATTGGGTCAAGACCTGCGGTAGGCTCATCATACAACATTATTTTCGGGTTCATAATCAATGTACGGGCAATACCAATACGCTTCTTCTGTCCGCCTGAAAGTTCTGAGGGCATCTGGTCAATAGATTTTAGCAAGCCCACAGATTCCAATACATCATGTACTGCCTTATTTATTTGTCCCCTGGTCATATTCCGTACGTTTCTCACCAGTGGAAACTCCAGGTTTTCTCTTACCGTCATACTATCATACAAAGCACTATTCTGAAACGAAAAACCTATTTTTAAGCGCAGTTCATTCAGTTCCTTTTTATTGAGTTGTGTTACCTCCTGTCCCAATACTTTTATGCTCCCTTTATCGGCAGGCAGAAGCCCGGCAATGATTTTAATCAAAACCGACTTTCCGGTTCCTGATCTTCCCAGAACCACCATGTTTTCACTCTCATAGACATCCAGATTGGCATCTATCAAAACCTTCCTGTCGCTAAAAGCCTTATGAAGATGCTCTATTTCTATTACTTTGTTCATGCTTTATCTATTGAGTGATTTAGTGATTTAGTGAATGAGTGATTAATTTTTTTATATTATAAGTGCATTAGGTCTTATCTAATCACTAAATCACTCATTCGCTCAATCACTCAATTATTCTATCTAAACCAGTTAGTTACCTGTACTATAAATACTTCTTCAATAAATATCAGAAACATCGACATTACCACTGATGCATTAGCTGCTTTACCTACCCCTAGAGTACCATTGCTTGCATTGTATCCTTTATAACAACCCACTACACCAATAGTAAAACCATAGGCCACCGCTTTGATAACCGCCGTCCATAAGTCGAGGAAAACGATACTGTTAAATGCCTGTTCAAGAAAAGCCGAGAAGCTGGTATCTTCACTGGTGGCAACGTTCAGGAAAACCCCTGTCATTGCCATCAGCGCACAATAAAATGATAAAATAGGTATAGTAACAGTAGTTGCCAGTATGCGGGTTACTACCAGAAATTTAATAGGATTAACAGCCGATACCTCCATGGCATCAATCTGTTCGGTAACTTTCATAGAGCCCAGCTCTGCACCAATGCTTGAACCAACCTTACCTGCACATATCAGGGATGTAACCAGTGGTGCTAATGCCCTTATAATAGCAATAGTCACCAATGATGGAAGCCATGAAGTAGCCCCGAAACTCTCTAAAGACGGACGTGATTGTTTGGTAAATACAAAGCCTGTAACAAAACCGGTAAGCGATATAAGCAGCAACGAACTGTTACCGATACGATAACATTGATTGACAAATTCTTTAAATTCAAAATTTCCACTGAGAGTCTCTTTAAAGAACAAAACCAGGAAGTCTGCACCATCTTTAAAGCCAATGAGCCAATTATCAATTTTTTCGGAGACCAAATTGTTTCTAGAACGTAAACTCATAATTTGTTTTATTAGTGGAGATTCGGTGCCTCAAAGTTATCAAAGTATATTGTTAAATTAGTAATCCATCTACGTTTTTAGGTAATTTATATACGTATGAGTAAAAAAATACCCAAATTGTGGTACCACTATTTTGAAAATGCGGTTTAGTCTCAACTTAACAAAATTATTTGCATCAAAATTCTTTCCAATATGCAAGTATTTTGCTTATTTTTGGTAGAGAACAAGTTTCAATATTGTTATTCTGACCGAAAAGGACAGGTTTTTTAGCTAGACAAGGCACATTTTGCAGATGTAGCCAGCAGCTACATCGAAAAAATGTAACGCAGTATAGCTGAAAAAGATGCCTTTTCAGGTCGAATCATAATATTTATACTTGTTCTGGAATATTGACTATCAACAAAATAACTACGATGGCAAATTACAACCTTAACATTAACGGGCGGGTCTATAAAACAGACGTTGCCCCCGACACACCTTTACTATGGGTTTTGCGTGACCATTTAGGGCTATTAGGTACAAAATATGGCTGCGGTATGGCCATGTGTGGCGCCTGTACCGTACATATAAATGGTGAGGCAACCCGTACCTGTATCTTACCTGTGTCGTCAGTGAGCGAGGCAAAAATAACTACCATTGAAGGACTTTCAGAAAAAGGAGACCATCCGGTGCAAGCTGCATGGCACGAGGTAGACGTTCCTCAATGTGGGTATTGTCAGGCAGGACAGATAATGACCGCCGCTGCATTTTTGAAAAGCAACCCAAAGCCAAGTACCGAACAGATAGAGGCTGCTATGTCAAATAACCTGTGCCGTTGCGGTACATATCACCGTATCAGAGAAGCCGTTCAATTAGCCGCAACTAAAATGAAATAACATGGAGAAGATAAACAACAACCGTAGAGATTTTTTGAAATCGGCTGCTTTGGCAGGAGGTGGTTTCATGTTAAGTTTTAGTTGGTTCGGGAAGGAGGCTTTCGCCTCAACGGACCTTGCTTCGGATGCTGCCACTGCGGCACTTGCTGCCGATTTTGCACCGAATGCTTATTTATCGATTCACCCGGATGGAATCGTATCGATATTCTCACCCAATCCAGAAATCGGACAGGGTATCAAGACCGCTTTCCCGATTATTGTGGCAGAAGAACTTGATGTAGACTGGGCCAATGTAAAGGTTATACAGGCACCATTAGATACAAAGAAATTCGAACGTCAGGTTGCCGGAGGTAGCGGGTCTATTCCGCACTCATGGCAGAGACTCCGCAAAGCCGGAGCAACCGCTCGCCAGATGTTGATGGAGGCGGCCGCAAAAAAATGGAATGTATCAGCCAGTGAATGCAAAACTGAAAAAGGCTATGTGATACATGCCAGTTCTAATAAAAGATTGAGCTATGGCGAACTCGCAACAGATGCGGCTCAGATAACGCCTCCGACCGATATAAAGCTAAAAGATATTAAGGATTTTAAACTGATAGGTTCTACAGTTAAAAATGTTGATAATAAGCCAATCATCACAGGGCAACCGCTTTTCGGGATTGATTTTTATCGGGAAGGAATGCTTTTCTCGATGATTCAACGCCCACCGGCTTTTGGGTTGAAACTGAAATCTTTTGATGCTTCGGCTGCCAAGGCTATGCCGGGTATTGTAGATGTGGTATCATTCAAAAACAAGGTAGCTGTTGTTGGTAAATCGACATGGGAAGTAAAAAAGGCCAAGGATGCCTTGAAAATAGAATGGGAGAAAGACGGAAATCTGGAAAGTAGCGAAGACCATAATAAAATCTTCAAGGAATTACTCGATTCTCCAAAAGCAGAGCTAAGACGAAAAGAAGGCAATATAGAAGAGGCCTTTAAGAATGCGGCAAAGATTGTAGAATCAGAATATCAGTGCCCGTTCCTGCCTCATAACCCTATGGAGCCGATGAACTTCTTTGCGCATGTACGAGCAGATGGAGTAGAGTTAGTTGGTCCTACCCAGACACCGGCAAATGCACAAGGACAAACAGCAAAATTACTGAATATCGCTCCTGAAAAAGTGACGGTAGAACTAACCCGCATGGGAGGTGGCTTTGGCCGTCGATTAGGGACTGACTACGTGCTTGAAGCTGTTGAAGTATCAAATCTGGTTAAAGCCCCTGTAAAAGTAATCTGGTCTCGTGAAGACGATATGACAGGTGGTAGCTACCGCCCGGCTGTGCGCTACCGTTTCCGTGCTGCGCTTGATAAAGACGGCAATATGATAGGTTATTCGTTACGTGGTGTAGGTATCAATGCCGGAAATCCTACCCGTGAAAATAACTTCCCGTCGGGTGCTGTACCTAATTTATTAATTGATTCGGTTGAGCATAAATCACCAATTACGACCGGACCCTGGAGAGCGCCTATTACAAACTTTCTTGCCTTTGCAGAGCAGTCGTTCATTGACGAAGTAGCCACTGCTGCAGGCAAAGATGCCGTTCAGTTCAGACTTGATTTACTGGATAAAGCGAAAACATCACCAACGGGCCCTGTCCGTTATGATATTGACCGCATGAAGGCTGTAATAGCATTAGCAGCAGATAAATCGGGATGGAATAAGAAACGCAAAGGTATAAGCCTTGGCTTTAGTGTCTATTTCTCTCATGCCTCGTATGTAGCACAAGTGGCCGAAGTAGTGGTTAAGAAAGGCAAACCTGTCTTACAAAAAATCTATGCAGCCGTTGATTGCGGTATAGTAATTAACCAGAGTGGTGCCAGAAACCAGGTAGTAGGTGGCATAGTAGACGGTATGGGACATGCGATGTATGGTAACCTGACTTTTAAAGACGGTGCACCGACCCAAAGCAATTTCAATACTTTTCGTCTCATAAAAATGAACGAGATTCCGGCTATTGATGTACATTTTGCTGATAACGGCATGGATCCAACGGGTTTAGGAGAGCCTGCTTTACCGCCAACCGGAGGTTCAATTGCCAATGCTATTTTCAAGGCTACGGGTAAGCGTCTGAAGAACCAGCCGTTTATTGAGCAGGAAGAGAAACTATTGGATAATATATCATAATTGCTCATTGCGATTTCCCTTTTATACATGAGCCATTCTTTTCGGAGGATGGCTCTTTTTTTAGTGTATGACGATTTTTTAAATCGCCGTTTATTGAAACCTGCTTTGAATTAATGGAAACCTATCAAAATCAGATAGGTTTATAAAATTCTGGTGAAATTTTGCGGATAAGATGAGAACGATTTGAAAAATCGTGATACAAAAAAACTTGCAAATTCTTATCAATTATCTACATTTGTCATAAAAATAAATCTTCATACTTGTTCAAAGACCTTAAATATCATTTAGCACGCCTCGCCTATCTTCGTAGTGCCTGCTCATTTGTTCCTGATGTATGTCAGGCGTCTTAAAAATCTTTATCATTTATTGACAAGTAATTTTACTGAATTGTTTTAATGCTTTGTATCTTGTTATTGAACTAAGGCTTCTTAGTTTAGTTTCTTAATTTATATAGCCGTTGGAAAGAGTTTGGTAGCATTGCTTGTTGCACTTTATACTTCAAAACATTATTTTCAAACCAGACATGAAAAACGTACTTGTAATTGGTATGGGTAAGGTAGGGTCGTTGGTGGGAGTTTTACTCTCTAAACGCTTTGCCGTAATGGGTATGGACAAACGCTACCCAAATACAGAACTACCCTTTGAAATTATCCTGGGTGATGTAAACGACCTGAATTTCCTGGAAAAAACCATTCCCAGTTTTGATGCTGTCGTATCGGCTATGCCCTATAATCTGAACTTACCTATCGCCCAAACGGCGCATAAATTCGGAGTGCATTATTTTGACCTTACTGAAGACGTACCTACCACAACGGCTATCAGAGAAATGGCTAAAACGGCCACTTCTGTAATGGCTCCCCAATGTGGACTCGCACCGGGTTTAATTGGTATTGTTGGCGCCGATTTAGCCAAACGGTTTACCAGATTGCGTGATATTGAACTAAGGGTAGGGGCATTACCCCGTTTCCCGAATGGCTTGATGGGCTATTCGTTTACCTGGTCTCCGGCGGGAGTAATTAATGAATATATCAATGATGCTGAAGTGATTCACAACGGAAAAATGAAGATGGTGCCTTCATTGGATGGGATTGAGCATATCCAGATTGAAGGACAGGAGTTTGAGGCATTCAGTACTTCTGGTGGATTAGGTACGATGTGTGAGACCTACGAAGGGAAAGTAGATACGCTTAACTATAAAACTATCCGCTATCCGGGACATGCGAAACTGATGAAGTTTTTGCTGTATGAACTGATTCTGAAAGATAAACGTGAGCTGGTGGAGCAGATACTGACAGAAGCCAAACCACCTGTGCAGGAAGATGTGGTATATGTATATGCAGTAGTAGAGGGCTGGAAAGGCGAAGAACTGGCTCGTGAAGAATTTTATGAGGCTTATCATCCCATAGAAATTGACGGCAAACATTGGAGAGCCATTTCATGGACTACAGCCGCCTCAATAGCCGCAGTGGTAGAAATGGTAGCCGATGGAAAACTACCACAAAAAGGATTTATTAAACAGGAGGATATTCCATTAGATGAATATTTAGAGACCACAAACGGACAATTTTTTAAAGGAGAAGAGTAACAATGGAAAACAGAACAGAGACGTTGGAATATGTATTAAATGGCTTGATGCGCAGATACCGTGAGCGTGTACCGGATGTGGCGAAGGTATCTGATGCCATGATTGCAGAAGGAATTATTGCTGATACGAACGAAATTGAAAACGACCATATCGCTTTCCGTACCATGGGAGTGTCGCAATTGGGTATAAAATCGTTTGAGAAGATTTTTATTCATTTTGGCTACCAGAAACGTGACTACTTTTATTTTGAAGCTAAGAAACTGGATGCTTACTGGTTTTCACCACCAAAGCCGGAATATCCGAGGATATTTGTGAGTGAATTACGTGTTAGGGATTTGCCACAGCACATTCAGGATATTATCAGCAGCTATACAGATGAGGTGAATTCGGACCCTGTCGACAGTCTTGACTTAAACGATGGTGCGGCAGTAGATGAATTTTTGCATAAGGCTTTGTGGCGCATCCCAACTTGGGACGATTATTCGGCCCTGTTGGAAGAAAGTGAATATGCCGCATGGGTAATTTATAATCGATATTATCTTAATCATTATACTATCAGTGTACATAATTTGAGAGAGGGATATAATACCATTGAGGCATTCAATACTTTTTTAGAGAAAACAGGTATAAAACTGAATGATTCAGGCGGAAAAATCAAGATTAGTCCTGATGGTGGTTTGTTGCAGAGCTCTACTGTTGCTGAAATTATTGATGCTGAATTTGCAGGTGGAGAAATACATCCTATTTCAGGTTCTTATGTAGAATTTGCTGAACGGAAAGTCTTACCACAGTTTCAGCATTTAAAACCATCTGAAATCAAAAGGGAGCATCGTCGGGAAGGTTTTGAAGCAGGCAATGCGGATAAGATTTTTGAAAGCACCTTTACCAGCCAGACTGTGAAAAGGAAAAGGAAGATTGAGGTGGAGAAATAATGATTTTTTGTAGAGACGTATTGCAATACGTCTCCAGGGGACTATCATTATCAAAGAAATATCTATTGGTTTTCGAGACTAATACCCAAAATATTATTCAAATAGATTTACAGACCCTTGGAGACGTATGCAATACGTCTCTACGAAAATGGATTGTTTATTTTAGATTAAAACTCCTGCTCCACCTTCAAAACCGTCAATTTCCCCTTTTCCCAGGCCTTAATATCTTTTTTATAATTGGCCTTGTTTCTTTTGGTTAGTCCCTCATCGTCCAGAGATTTCAAATCCGGTTTTCCGGCATTGACCCAGGCGGTGTACCAGAAATTGGCAGTAGCTGAAATGGCTTCTCTTAGCTGATTTTCAATCATGCCATTCAGGGCTTTATGGTAAAGCTCGGCATACTCTTTGGTATACACCGACTGATTGAATTTATTTTTAACAAATTTCCCGTTAGCATCTTTCTGAAAGATTTTATCAGCAGGAAAAGTCTTTCTTAGTTCTCTTTCTTTAGCCAATAAAGTATCGGCTAATTCATGCGAATGTCTGATGATTCTCCAGGTTTCTTTGGTTATATCATCAATATAGCGGGCATTACCTGTATGCACATTGTATTGCTCACCAAACATTTCAGGTAATTGTGCTTCCCAGAAAGCATGGATACCTGCCTGATTCGTCAATTGTCCATTATGATTGCTTGATGTATGCAGCGGCATATTGGCATCTGCCAGATAATGCCCTAAATCGGCAGCCAGAAATAAAATTTCTGTTTTTCGTTTACCTTGCATCGATTTTGTTAACTTCTCCATCACATCCTGAATATACCAGGGCAAAATACCGCTTGATTGCAATAGTTTACTATCATATTTGGCATAGGCCAGTTTGCTTGTTTGTGGCATACTATCTATACTGCCAAAGTCTTCAATATCAACATAGTGGCGGGGATTCTCAGCCCTGTCGCTCAGGGTATATTTTCTTAAATCCGGCACGTTCGATTCTTCCACAACAAAATCAAGATGATTGTAAAAGAAAATCCGTAGGTCGTCAGGCAAGGCAAAAATAGCCGATTTGTTAATATGCTGATGTCCCCACATACCCCATGAAGAAAGTATGAACAATAGGCTGAAACTCGTAGCAACGATGGCAAAATAGGTGAGAAATCTTTTTTTCATGCTCGTATATTAGTCTTCTTCGTTCATCAATGTTTCATAAACCAACAACAAGATACCATCTTTCAGACCTAAGTCAGGCACGACGATTTCGTTAGCCTCAGCCCATTTCATTACTGAAATATAAATATCAGAAGCCGGAACAATTACATCCGCACGGTCGGCATTGAGTTGCAATAAATTGATGCGCTCTTCAAGGCTGAATTTATTGATATAGTCCCGCTTTTTCTCTAAATCTTTGAGGCTGGCCTTTCCATCAGTCTTGCTTTCAATCATGTTGAACAACTTTGAGATGTTTCCTCCGGTACCTACGGCTATTACTTCCTCATGTGTCGGAACATTCTCATTCACCCATGCTTTCATTTTTTTCCATACATCCGGTGCTTCCTTATGCTCAAGTAGCCTTACAGAGCCTATCTTGAATGATCTCGCAGCTATTTTGATACGGCCTTTATAAATATTGAGTTCAGTACTACCACCACCTACATCAATATGAAGATAGGTTTTATCGTTTTCTAAAACAGCAATAATCACATTATTAATCAACTCAGCCTCTTTATCGCCTTCAATCAGGTGAATCTCCATACCTAACTCGTTCTTGATTCTCTCAACAATATTGCTGCCGTTTTCAGCCTCCCGCATGGCCGAGGTGGCACAAATCATGTAGGCATCTACTTCGTGAAGTTCCATTAACAGGCGATACGCCATTAATAGTTTCTTGATCCGGGCTTCGCTTTCATAGGTTATTTTTCCTGTATTGAATACGTCCATGCCTAATCGCAGGGCAAAACGTACATATTCTACTTTTTTAAAACTGATTTTCTTCTGGTCATGCAATACCGATGAAATCTGCATTCGGGCTGCATTGGAACCTATGTCGATGGCGGCAATTTTCATTAAATGTATTTTCTGTATTTAGTCTATTTGCAAAAATACCGATTTTTATCAAACGAAAATTGATTAATTGCCTAAAACAGCCCAAACATCTTCCTTATAACCTCTGCCAATCGGAATCTGTTTGCCGTTTATGTCTATATCTGTGGCAGAAAAGGCCTCAATTTTATCTTTTGCCACAATAAAAGAACGGTGTACCCGCACGAAATTCTCGTTTCTTAGCAGTTCTTCTGCCTCTCCCAAAGCCAGTTTTGTCAGAATACTCTGGGTTTTAGTACTGATTTTTATATATTCTCTCTGACTTTCGATGTATAGGATTTCGTCAAGAAATACCTTCACCATTTTCTTGTTTACATTAAAAAACTGGTACTTTCTGTCTTCAACC
>CALRLS020000051.1:0-17142 GCA_943368815.1 Cyanobium sp. NIES-981 | reverse complement strand
AGGCAAAAATCCTGCTCCGGCAAAGCCTAAAAATATCATCTTTATTCTGGCCGATGACCATCGGTATGATTTCATGGGCTTCATGAATAAAGTACCGGGCTTACAAACCCCCAATATGGACAGGATAGCCCGTGAAGGCGCCCATATTCAGAATGCTTTTGTAAGTACTGCGCTTTGTTCACCGAGTAGAGCCAGTATTCTCACCGGGCAGTATGCACATACACATACTATTGTTGATAATCAGGCTCCTTTGCCTAAAGGTTTGAAATTCTTTCCGCAATATTTACAAAAAGCCGGATATAGTACTGCTTTCTTAGGAAAATGGCATATGGGAAATACTGACGATGCTCCCCAACCGGGTTTTAATTATTGGTTGAGTTTCAAGGGGCAGGGGGTATATTATAATCCTACTTTCAATATCAATGGCAAACAGGTTGCCCATAAAGACAGTGCCTATATCTCTGATTTATTGACTGATTATGCTGAACAATGGCTCAACTCTTTAGATAAAAGCAAGCCTTTTTGCATGTATTTATCACACAAAGGGGTTCATGCTGAGTTTCAACCAGCTAAAAGACATAAAGGGACTTTCAAAGCGGATCTGGTTTATCCTGAATCAATGTACCTGACAAAGACAGATACCAGTAAGATTTTTGGGGCTATGCCTACGCATAATCCTAATCAGCCTCCTATGAACCCCAATATGAAGGATATGCCTCAATGGGTGAAAAACCAGAGATATAGCTGGCATGGAGTGGATTATTTATACCATGGGCAGATACAGTTCAATGATTTTTATCGCCAGTATGCCGAAACACTCAGAGGGGTTGATGATAGCATCGGCAGAGTTTTGAAATGGCTGGAAGATAATGGACAGGCAGAAAATACGATGGTGATTTATATGGGAGACAATGGCTTTAGCTTTGGTGAACATGGATTAATAGACAAACGCCATGCTTATGAAGAATCTATGCGAGTACCTTTGATTATGCGCTGCCCAAGTGTTATTACGCCGAATTCAAAAGTATCGGAAGTGATTCAGAATATAGATATTGCCCCAACGATTCTATCTTATGCAGGCTTACCAACTCCTGTACAAATGCAGGGAAAATCATTCCTGCCAATTCTGAAAGGACAAAAAACAGATTGGAAAGACAAGGCCTTTTATGAGTATTATTGGGAATATGATTTTCCACAGACACCAACCATGTTTGCTGTCAGGACTGACCGATACAAGTATATCTTCAATCATGGTGTATGGGATGCCAATGAATTATATGATTTAAAAAATGACCCATTGGAGGTAAACAACCTTATCAGAAGCCCGGAACACCAGACTATTGCCAAAGATTTAAGAGACCAGGTATGGACCTGGCTAGAAGATACCAAAGGTATGCAGATTCCGCTGAAACGTATCCCGAACAAAAGAGGAGACCATAGGTATAGAGGGACTTACTAATAAACGCAAAGGGGGTGTCTATTTATAAGACACCCCCTTTGCGTTTATTCTGCATCAACTACCAGATATAAGTAGCAACAGAACCAGCCTCCAGAGATTGGCTCAGGGTTTTGCCTTTGCTTGATATAGTAAATGCCTGTGGTTTGTTAGACTCATTCAATACAATCAATACAGTTTTACCGGTAGGTGTTTTAAAAGCAACATTTGCCAGACTCAAAGTAGTATTGGAAGCAATACGCACCGAACCCGGACGAGCGAATTTTGAAGCATGTGCCACAATATAATAGGCAGGATTCCTGACGATTGAATTACCGATGGTAACAGCCCCCAGACATTCAGTACAGCCTCCGTCAGTATGCGGGTTTTGTTTGGGGTCAGCAGCAAGGTTCCATTCCAATACATTTTTGCTCCAGTTTCTTGGGGCGCCAATAATCAGATTTTTTACATGCCATTGTAAATCTCCGGCAAAATTGCCCGGTGCACCAATCCATTGTTCTGTAAAATACAGGTTTTTATCAGGATGAGCTTCGTGTACTTCTGTCAGGGCTTCAACATTGCCACCGTATAAATGGAAGGCAGAGCCGTCAATATATTTACGTGCTTCTGGGTCGTTCAATACACTGATTGGATAATCCGGACGGTCGGCATTGTGGTCATATAAAATAATTTTGGTTTTGATTCCGGCAGCTTTGAAAGTCGGGCCAAGATTCTTTTTGATGAATGTGGTCTGTTCACCAGGCAACATCAGAAGGCTTGGGTTATTGCCGGGATGTAAAGGCTCGTTCTGAATCGTAATGGCATCAATCCGGATTCCTTCTTTTTGTATTTCCTGAATATACTTAACCAAATACTTGGCATAAGCCTGATAATATTCAGGTTTTAAACTTCCACCTTTCGAATTACCGTTCGTTTTCATCCATGTAGGAGGTGTCCACGGAGAACCCAGAATTTTGATAGCCGGATTGATTTTCAGGATTTGTTTCAGTACAGGTATCAGGTCTTTTTGTTCTTCGTTCAGGCTGAACTTCTGCATATTTACATCAGTTTCTCCTTTGGGTAAGTCATTATAGGTAAACACATGGTCGCTCAGATCAGAAGCGCCGATACTCACTCTTAAATAACTGATACCGATATTGTTCTGGTCAGTGGCAAAGAGTTCTTTCAATAAGTCAGCCTTTTCAGTAGCATTTAATTGATTAATGAGTGTGGCGCTGCCACCCGTAAGTGTAAAACCGAAGCCATCCATTGTTTGAAAACGTTTGGTATCGTCAACAAAAATGGTTGGGCCATCAGTCTTATCATTGCCAAAGCTCAATGCCTCGTTTTGTTTCTGAAATAAGGCCGATTTATCGGCATTGGTAAGCCATACTTCTGCTTTTTGTGCCTTTACAAAGAAAGTGGCAAGACAGAACAGGAAGGTTAAAGTTCTTTTCATAGATTGGGTTTTATAGTTCTCAATGGCAAGTTAAGTAGAAATATAAACTAAAGCCATTTTTTTATATTGTCGAAATAGTATTTCTTCCTGTAGAAATGCAAACAATTAACATTTATTTCCTATTTTTGAACAAATAATTCAGCCTATAACCTTCTATTCAAATGCCAAAGTTTTTAATTGTTATACTTTGTGTGCTTTGCCTGTCTGTCGCTGCTCAGAAAAGCAAACCTGTTTCAGTTATTTTTGATACCGACATTGCCCCTGACTATGACGACGTTGGCGCCATGGCCTTGCTCCATGCTTTTGCCGATGCCGGAGAAGCGAAAATTCTGGCTACTATTTCGTGCAATGCTTTTGAGACGACAGTGCCAACAATCAGTCTGTTGAATACTTATTTCGGCCGCCCGAATATTCCGATTGGGATTACGAAGCACGAAAAACCTAATATGAATTGCTCTCAGAAATGGGCAGAATTTATTGTAGACAAATACCCTCACAAGGTAAAATCGAATGCTGAGGCCATGGAGGCTACAAAACTATACAGAAAGATTCTTGCCAAACAATCGGACCAGTCGGTGACGATTATAACGGTTGGCTTCTTTACAAATCTTGCCGATTTACTGGCCTCTCAACCTGACGAATTTTCAAAGCTTTCAGGCAAAGACCTGATAAAGAAAAAGGTGAAGCTATTGGTATCAATGGCAGCAGGACTGAATAAGGAGAATCGCGGACACGAATATAATGTGCATATTGATACCAAAGCCTCGCAGAAGGTTTTTACGGAATGGAATACCCCAATGGTTTTAAGCGGTTTCGAGATAGGGGATAAGATAAGAACGGGCATTCGTTTAATAAATAACCAAAGCATCCAACAAAGTCCCGTAAAAGACGCTTTTCAGGTAGCGCTTACGAAAGATAAGAACACGATAGGCCGTAATAGTTGGGACCAATCGGCAGTACTGGTAGCCATAAAAGGAATAGAGCCTTATTTCTCAACGAGAAAACTAAGTTTTGAAATCAAGGATGACGGAACGAATGTGTTGATTCCGGGAGAGAAAATCACTTATCTGACAGAGAAAATGCCAACCGCAGAAGTTGCCACCATCATTGAAGATTTAATGATGCATCAGCCTAAAAAGAAATAACACCCTTATACCTCTAACCCGTAAAACTATGTTTATCATTGAAACCTATCCGCTTGCGGTTTTCTTCTGCATTATTACAATGTTATGCTGGGGCTCCTGGGCAAATACCCAGAAACTAGCCGCCTCTACCTGGAGATTTGAGCTTTTTTACTGGGATTACGTGATAGGCATTGTGCTATTAGCCACTTTTTTTGCATTTACGTTCGGAAGCATAGGTGAAGGGGGACGAAGTTTTGTAACAGATATTCAGCAGGCTGACTCATCCAATATAGGCTCAGCTATACTGGGTGGGGTAGTCTTCAATGCTGCCAATATTCTTCTGGGTGCGGCTATTGCTATTGCTGGTATGGCTGTGGCTTTTCCGGTAGGTATCGGTCTTGCTTTAGTGATTGGCGTCATTGTGAATTATATGGATAAACCTGTCGGCAATTCTACAATGATTTTCTCAGGTGTTGCTTTAGTGGCGTTGGCTATTTTACTGAATGCCTATGCCTATCGTCGAACAGCATCCCAAAATCAGGGCGTTTCTTCTAAAGGTTTAGTATTGTCCGTAGTGGCAGGGGTTCTGATGGGCTATTTTTATAAATATGTATCTCAGTCGATGTTTCCCGATTTTTCGGTGCCTGAAGCAGGTAAACTGAGCCCTTATACAGCCGTCTTCTTTTTCTCAATTGGCATCTTTTTAAGCAATTTCTTGTTTAATACATTTCTGATGTTCCGCCCGTTTATGGGCAAACCTGTCAGTTATGGTGATTATTTCAGAGGAAGTCTGAAAAACCACCTGACCGGAATTCTTGGAGGAGCCATCTGGTGCATTGGGATGTCGTTCAGTATCATTGCTTCAGATAAGGCTGGCACAGCTATTTCATATGGTTTAGGCCAGGGAGCAACAGTAGTAGCGGCAATCTGGGGAATTTTTATCTGGAAAGAGTTCAGAAATGCCCCAAAAGGTACATCAATGTTTTTAAATGCCATGCTATTACTCTATATACTAGGACTTGGCCTGATAATAGCAGCGCGATAAGCATATCCACAAAACTATAAATAAGTATGTCAAAAATAGTAGTCATAGGTAGTTCTAACACCGATATGGTGGTAAAAACAAGCCGTTTCCCGAATCCCGGTGAAACGATTTTAGGAGGAACATTCTTCATGTTTGCCGGAGGGAAAGGCGCTAATCAGGCGGTTGCGGCTGCCCGAATGGGTGGTGATGTGGTGCTGGTGACCAAAGTAGGAAACGATGTTTTTGGTAAACAAGCCATTGAAGGGTTTCAGAAAGAGAAAATAAATACGGCCTACATCAGCACCGACCATGATAAAGCTTCGGGTACTGCTTTGATTATAGTGAATGAAGCCGGAGAAAACAAAATTGTTGTAGCGCCCGGATCAAACGATACGCTGTCGGAAGAAGATATTCTGAAAGCTACCTCAGAAATAGAAGAAGCAGAAGTATTATTGCTACAATTGGAGATTCCACTCAAAAGTGTGGTTTTTGCCGCTACGCATGGTCTGAAAACAGAAAGTAAGGTGATTCTGAACCCTGCTCCTGCACAGGAATTGCCTAAAGAAATATATTCGAATCTTTATTTAATCACACCCAATGAAACTGAAGCAGAACTTCTTACAGGTGTGAAAGTGGATGATGATGATTCTATCAGAGAGGCAGCACAGATTTTATTAGACAAAGGTGTCAGGAACGTAATCATTACACTTGGTGCCAGAGGAGCCTATTTTAAGAACGAATATCAATCATTTTTTATGGATGCACCACAGGTAGAAGCCGTTGATACTACCGCTGCAGGAGATATTTTTAATGGTACATTAGCAGTTGCCCTGGCAGATAAAAAAGACTGGAGATCTGCTCTTGAACTTGCCTGCAAAGCGGCTTCTCTTTCAGTAACCCGCATGGGTGCACAGGCTTCAGCTCCATTTTTAACCGAAATTTCATCGTCTTCCAACTTCTATTTTTAGAAACTGTTTGAATTAGTCTTTTAAAACCAAAATGTTTATTTTTCACAAATACTACGTTATTGAAATCCTCATTTAACTCAGTTCCACTGGGGCTGCAAATTCCGGTTTCAATGCCTTGTCTTTGCAAAAAATAATTCATTTTGTTTAATTAAAATTTAATTCAAACAGTTTCGAAATTGGTTTTATTTTTGTTGCTTTGACAAAGAAATGACAGGAACTGATGATGAAAAAATACTTATTTTTACTACTCTTACCCATTGCTACACTGGTTAAGGCTCAAACTGCTTTAGAAGACCAATTTCAATTTAATTTTCTGGCTTTGAATCCCGCCATGACAGGCGCAAGAGACAATTTTAGTCTGAACGCCATGCTTGGAAACAGATTTGCCGGATCCATTCGTCCTCAACAGATTTATCAGTTGTTTTCGATGGATGGCCCTGTAAACCAAGGAAGAGGTGGCCTGGGTCTACAGGCTTACAATAGCAATATAAACGGCTTTAATAATGCCGGAGCAAAAATCTCGTATGCCTACAGACACAAATTCGGCGATGTTTTTACATTAGCATTAGGCGTAGATGGAGGATTTATATACCAGCCTGTCATTACCAGTTCGGGTACAAAGCAATTGTTTCCGTATGCTGGTTTAGGGGGTTTATTGACCACCGAAAAATTCTTTTTGAGCATATCCAAACCTTCGCTTATTACAAGTAAGACTCAACCATTTTATACTAAAAAACCATTGTATACGATGGTCGGTGCGTCTTTTGGAGAAATAGAGAATGTTATGATGAATGTAAGTGGTATGCTGGAGTCAAATAAAGGTGCAAAGGCAAACTTTTTTATAAGCGCCAAGGTATGGATTAAGAAGAGTGTAGGTCTGGGCATACTGTATCGCTCTGAATCAAATCCAGTAGGAGTAAAGGAGAATAAGATTATACCGATGGCCGAATTTCAGTTTACCAATAGCTTTCGCCTGGGAGCATCGTTTGACGCCAATCCTTTTTCATACGAAACCAGTACAGGCACTGGCAGCGATGACCGAAGAGGGGGAGTATTGCAGTTATTCTTCCGATACGAATTTATACGTGACGATAACGCAGACAGCCGTCTGAAATACTATTAAAATGGAATCCCTCTGAAAGGAGGGATTTTTTATTGCCCGCATTTATTCATTGATAAAAAAGCGAAACAGAAAAAAGATTTCAGGTCAAACAGGATTATTCTTTTTCTTTCAGGTAAAAGACAATGATTTTAGTGAAAAAATTGTTATTTTATTGGATACCTTACCGTAACTTTGCAACGTTTTGGCAAATGGGGGTTTGTCAGGCTTAAAATACCTGTTAGTTTACCCTTAAAAAAAGCAGGTTATCAAGGTTTTACGACTAATAGTATCGTTCCCCGAAACGAGCATTTATAATTTTTTAATTTTTCAATGGACCAATTCTCGTACATCGCTAATGCAGACGTAGCAGCATTAGACGCTATTTACCAACAATACAAACAAGACCCGGCCTCAGTTGATGAAAGCTGGCAGAATTTCTTTAGAGGGTTTGAATTCAATCAGACTTATAATGGGAATGGACATACAAACGGCACTAACGGAACGACAACAGTTGCTGCAAAAGCAGTAACGACTGGTGTAGCTTCAGGCGCTGAACATACACGCAAGGAAATGGAAGTGGTTCACCTGATAAGAGGGTATCGCTCACGTGGACACTTACTTTCAAAAATAAATCCGATTGGTCCAAGAAAAGACCGGAATCCTATGCTTGAACTGAAAGACTTTAATCTTTCAGAAGCAGATCTGGATACAGTTTTTGAGGCAGGAATTGAACTTTTTGGTGAAGCAGCTACCTTGCGCAAGATAGTAGATGCCTTAAAAAAGGTATATCTTGGTAAAATAGGCTTTGAATACTTATATATAAGAGACCGCCAGGCAAAAAGCTGGTTGCGTAAAAAAATCGAACAGGAATATTTGTATTTTGACCCTTCCCGTGAACAGAAATTACGCATTTTTGAGAAACTGAACGAGGCTGTTAATTTCGAAAACTTCCTGCATACCAAATTTCTGGGTAAAAAACGTTTCTCACTTGAAGGCGGTGAATCAACGATTCCTGCATTGGATATTGCCATTAACCGTGGAGCAGAATTAGGTGTAGAAGAGGTAGTAATTGGCATGGCTCACCGTGGTCGTTTGAATATCCTGACCAATATTCTGCAAAAGCCTTACGAGCAGGTTTTCAATGAGTTTGAAGAAAACGTGCAACTGGATGCTTATACTGATGGTGACGTAAAATACCACATGGGGTATTCGAGCCAGGTGGAAACACCGGAAGGTAAAAGGGTGAGTCTGAAACTGATGGCTAATCCATCGCACTTAGAGGCGGTTAATCCGGTGGTAGTAGGCTATGCACGTGCAAGAGCAGATGCGCACTACAACAAAGCCGTTATTAAACCTAACGACCGTGATGATATTTATGATAAAATTCTGCCAATCGTTATTCATGGCGATGCAGCCATTGCCGGGCAGGGTATTGTATATGAAGTAACGCAGATGTCGAACCTTCCGGGTTATTATACAGGCGGAACGCTTCATTTTGTGATTAACAATCAGGTAGGTTTTACCACTGATTTTGAAGATGCCCGTTCGTCAATCTATTGTACTGATATTGCTAAAATCATTGATGCGCCTATCTTCCATGTAAATGGTGATGATCCGGAAGCGGTGGTTTATGCCATGAAACTGGCAACGGAATTCCGTCAGGAATTTAACCGTGATGTATTTGTGAACATGATTTGTTACCGTAAATACGGTCATAATGAATCAGATGAACCTCGTATGACCCAGCCAACGATGTATAAGGTGATTGATACTCACCCCAATACACGTGAGATATATCTGAAGGAGTTAATGGAGCGTGGGGAAGCAGATGCAAAATTCTCAGAAGAGTTGAAGAAGGAATTTGAAGGCGAATTGCAGGATTTACTCGCAAAAGTAAAACAAAAACAATTGCCCTATCAGAAACCGAAACTGGAAGAAGACTGGGAGAAATTACGTCGTTCTGTACCGGAGGATTTCGAGCAATCTCCGGCCACTGGTATCCCTGTCGCTGAAATAGAAAAGATTGGTAAAGCATTATCAACAGTACCGCAGGGATTTAAACCTTTGAAACAGATTGAAAAAGTACTGGAAGAAAGACGTGCCATTTTTGCGCAGGAAAAACCTTTCAACTGGTCAGTAGGAGAGTTAATGTCTTATGGTGGTATTCTGGATGAAGGAAAAATTGTGCGTATCACAGGGCAGGACGTGCAACGTGGTACATTTACACATAGACATGCGGTTCTGCACGATGCAGATACTAACCAGTTGTATACTAATCTGGCACATATAGACGAAAATCAAGGCAAATTTGAGATTTATAACTCACTTTTGTCTGAATACGGTGTAATGGGCTTTGAATATGGCTACTCAATGGCCAACCCTAATGCCCTGGTAATATGGGAAGCACAATTCGGGGATTTCTCGAACGGTGCACAGATTATGATTGACCAGTTCATTGCGGCATCAGAGTCGAAATGGAACAGTATGAATGCCCTGGTTCTATTATTACCACATGGCTATGAAGGTCAGGGACCTGAGCACTCAAATGCCCGTCCGGAGCGTTTCTTACAATTAGCGGCAGAATACAATATGTATGTTTGTGTGTGTACAACACCTGCCAACATCTTCCATATGTTACGTCGTCAGCTGGCATTGCCATTCCGTAAACCATGTATCCACATGTCGCCGAAATCAATGTTGAGACATCCATTGGCGGTATCAAAACTGGAAGATTTTGCAGAAGGAACACGTTTTCTGGAAACCATCGGTGATGAGTTTGCTGACCCTAAAAAGGTGAAAAGAGTGTTGTTGTGTAGCGGAAAAGTATATTATGATTTGCTTGATAAACAGCAGAAAGATAAACGCACCGATGTAGCCATTGTCCGTGTTGAACAATTGCATCCGTTTCCGGTTAAACAAATAGAAGCACATCTGGCAAAATACAAAAAACCGGAAGTGATATGGGTACAGGAAGAACCTGAAAATATGGGTTACTGGTCTTTTGTATTGAGGGAATTCCCGCAAATCGGAGTTGGAAATGTGATTGCCCGTAAGGCCAGTGCTTCTCCGGCAACAGGTTATACCAAGATTCACGCAAAAGAGCAGGCAGAGATTGTAGATAAGGCGTTTGAGAAATAGTATTATAAAATTAAATATCGATATCAGTAACTTAGCAATAAAACAAGTTATGGCAATAGAAATGAAAGTCCCTTCGGTGGGCGAATCAGTAAGCGAAGTAACAATCGCATCCTGGATTAAAAAAGATGGTGACACGGTGAAAATGGACGAAGTAATCTGTGAATTAGAGTCCGACAAAGCCACCTTCGAACTGCCCGCAGAAGCCGACGGTATTTTAAGAATAGTAGCAGCCGAAGGTACGACATTACCAATCGGCGCTTTGATTTGCAAAATTGAAACAACGAACGATAAACCACAGGCAGCCAGCCCTGCGCCAGAGCCGACACCTGCACCAAAGGAAGAAGCAAAGGCACCGGTAGCTGAACCAACACCAGCCCCTGCAGCAAGTACACCATCGGTAGCACCTGTAGAGGGCAAAACCATTGAAGTGGTAGTGCCGGCAGTAGGAGAGTCGATTTCAGAAGTAACCATTGCTTCATGGACTAAGAAAGACGGTGATACTGTGAAAATGGACGAGGTGATTTGCGAACTTGAATCTGACAAAGCTACTTTTGAATTGCCATCACCGGAAAGCGGTGTGCTTACTATTGTAGCACAAGCCGGACAGGTAGTGCCGATTGGTGGCATAGTGGCAAAAATTACAGTAGGTGGTGCAGCAACTGCTCCGGCAGCAAGCAAACCTGCAGCACAAGAGATTGCAAGCACTCCGGCAGAAAGTAATAATTATGCAGCCGGACACCCATCTCCGGTAGCAGCAAAGGTATTGGCAGAAAAAGGTATTGATCCTGCAACAGTGCAAGGCACAGGCGTAGGTGGCCGCATCATGAAAGATGATGCTTTGAAAGCCACACCTGCTCCGGCGCAAGCAACAGTACCTGCCACTCCGCAACCAACACCTGTAGCAGAGCCAAAAACTCCTGCAATTGCACCGATTGCCTCAGGGGTAGAAGGTAGAATCTCTCGCAGAGAGAAAATGACTTCTCTACGCAAAACCATAGCGAGACGTCTGGTAGCAGTGAAACAGGAAACGGCTATGCTTACCACTTTCAACGAGGTGGATATGAAGCCTATCATGGATCTGAGAGCGAAGTATAAAGATAAATTCAAAGAGATACACGGTGTAGGTTTAGGCTTTATGTCGTTCTTTACAAAGGCTTGTGCCATTGCACTGAAAGATTTCCCTGTAGTAAATGCCTATATTGACGGCGATGAGATTGTGTATAACGATTTCGCTGATATAGCTATTGCCGTTTCAGCGCCTCGTGGTCTGGTGGTTCCGGTTATCAGAAATGCCGAGAAACTAAGCTTTGCAGGAATTGAAGCAGAGGTTGTACGCCTGGCAGGTAAAGCAAGAGATAATAAACTGACGATTGAAGAAATGACCGGAGGAACTTTCACTATTACCAATGGCGGTATTTTCGGTTCTATGCTTTCAACGCCAATTATCAATGCACCTCAATCGGCTATTTTAGGTATGCACAATATTGTAGAAAGAGCGGTAGTGGTAAATGGCGAAGTTGTTGTCCGCCCGATTATGTACGTGGCCCTGAGTTATGACCACCGTACTATTGACGGTAAAGATTCAGTTAGCTTCCTGGTAAGGGTAAAACAATTACTTGAAGACCCAAGCAGGATTTTATTGGGAGTATAAAATATTGTTGATAAACAGGAGCAGCCATCAGATGTATTTTCTGATGGCTGCTTTTTTTGTTACCCTCAAATAAGAAAATTTTATAGGATATTCATTAGGATTAACCCAATTTTCTGCTTTAATTGAATTACCTAAATGCCTTTTTTTGACAATTAAACACCTATATCTTATACTTTGCGCCTTGCTCTTAAGTATATCTTCTAATGCCCAGCTGACTATTAAACAGGTTTTGGTAAATGGGCAAAAGTATTCCTATTTACAAAATTCACCAATCTCTTTAGCTACTAATGACAATAACCTGATTATAGAGCTAAATCCTGTCAATAAAGATTCAATTAAGTATTATTATCGCTTATCAGGTCTGGATGAAACCTGGTTCTGGACCAGCTACCCTTCAGTGCATTACCAGACACTGGCTGGTGGTGATTATAAGTTTCAGATGCGGGCGGTAAGTAAAAAATACAAGACAGGTATCATAGAAATACCCATCTATAAAAAGCAGGCTTTCTGGCAAAAAATCTGGTTCTGGCCTTCTATCGCAATATATATATTACTGGTTCTGGGAGTAGGCTTCTATTTGTTTTTTATTTACGACCTCCGGCAAAAACTTAAAATCCAGGATGTCCGGAATCAGATTGCTTCAGATTTACACGATGAGGTAGGTTCGAACCTTAATTCAATAGCTATTTTTGTAGAACTTCTTCGCAAAAAAGTAACCATCGAAAAGCCGGACTTACTGCCCATCTTAAATAAGATTACCGATAACTCGGAAGAAACAGTTATGCTAATGAGAGATACCGTCTGGGCAATCAATCCGGAGAATGATTCTACCGATAAACTGTTTGAGAGGATGCGTTCATTTGGTGTGGAAATCTTATCAGCCAAGGGAATTTCATTTAGTTTTGAGTCTTCATTTGATACAAAAACAGATGCTTTTTCGATGGAGCAAAGGCGGAACGTATACCTCATTTATAAAGAAGCCATTAATAATATCTCTAAACATTCCTTCGCTACACAGGCTTCATGCAAGATATATCAACATAAGGGATTAATAAAGATCAGCATAAGCGATAACGGCAAGGGCTTTGATTATAACCAGACTTTTGAAGGAAACGGACTGAAAAACTTTAAACTGCGTAGTCAGGATAATGATTTAAATGTATACGTAAATTCTGATATGCAAAAAGGCACAGAAGTATTAATTGAAATAGCGGTATAGCCTGGAATTCCTCCCCAATATTGGGGATTTACTTATAATAAAATACCCTATACCTTTACCATATAATAAGAATAGCCATGAAAACAATTATTTAACGGAGACAAGGGTTAATTTCGAGAGATAATGATAAGGATACTACTTTTTGAAGACAATAAGAACCTTAGAGAAAGCCTTTCCCTGTACTTAGCAGATACAGATGGGCTGTGGCTTTCAGGAGCCTATGCCAACGCAACAGATGCAGTGAAACTGGTACGGAAATACCAACCGGATGTAGTGCTTATGGACATACAGATGCCGGGTATTTCGGGTATAGAGGCCATGAGAGCCATTAAAAAGGCGAATAGCGAAGTAAAGGTATTGATTCAGACTGTTTTTGAGAATGACGATAAGGTGTTTGCGGCCATCTGTGCAGGGGCAAACGGCTATATTCTTAAGACCCCCAAACCGGAAGACTACGTGCATGCAATTATCGACGTATATAACGGAGGGTCGCATCTGACACCAAGTATTGCCGCCAAGGTCTTAGCCATGTTTCAGAGCCAGTTTGTAATGAAAGAACAGACCTATATATCACTCACCCCACGTGAGAAAGAGGTATTACAGTGCATGGTAAAGGGAATGAGTTATAAGATGATAGCCGATGCCTGCACCATCAGTTTTAGCACAGTTCACAGTCACATTAAGAATATTTACGAAAAATTACACGTCAATTCAGCGCCGGAAGCTGTTGTGAAGGCTTTGGAGATGCGATTGATTTAAACACTAAACCTATGCCCTCGTCAAAAACCTCTGCAATTGTAATTAAGGTAAAGGATAGCTTTTTTCTTTCAAAGGATGTTTATGAAAACTACTCTAAACGTCTGATTGTAAATAAGTCATTCTTTAGTAAAGAAAATCTTAGCATTATTAAGAATTTATACCCTGCCATAAATCAGAGTAGCAGTAAAGCAGCGTTTTCAAATTTATTGGAGGCATTAGCTGATTTATCAGAGGCATTTTCTGAAAAATTTATTTTAGAGAGCCTTTTTTCAGTTAGTGACAGTAAATACGCCTGTAATCTAATGTTTGCAGCCAGAAAGAAGAAAGGATATAAAGGAGAGAATCTGTTGAACTATTTTTTTATTAAAACTGACACTTTAAAGGCTAATGATGTATTAGCAAAGATTACCAGCGCTAATAATGCAGGTATTCAATATGCTTATATCAGAGGAGAATTAGCTGATTCTCCATCAACTCCGGAACTAATACAGGCACGGACAAATCATAATATTCCGCTTATACATATGAGTGCTCGTGCTCAGACTTTTAATCAACGCCTTATTTCAGATATTGACAGATTGTTTTTAAGTTATGAAGCTAAAGATATTAATGAAAATAGTGTAACTATTGCCGATGTAGAGCAAGGCTGGGATTTTGCTAATGTAGGAATCAGGCATTTAGGACTATCGCAAAACTCAATTTTGGGAGGAATAAATTATCCTAGTGCAACTAAGAAAAAGCATGGTGCAAAAACCCTGAATGTTCTTTTTGGGGAAGATGTGAATGCAAATCCAGACCCGTCAACATTGAATGGGCTATGCAGAGGAGCTAATCTACGTATTGCTTCAGTTTATTTTAATTCACAATCCCTTGATAGAAAAGAAGCTGTTTTAGCCTCATTATTAGGAGGCGAAATGGATGCTAATGGTAATTTTATAATGAACAATCAGGGGACATTAGTGGAAGGTGATATTGTTTTATTAGAATTGCAGGTGACTATTCCTAAATACCCAATCCCACTTCCTGTAGAAATTGAAGCTGCCATGTTTAATGTAATCAGATATGGTATTCAAGCCGGATTTATAATTATTGAGGCAGCCGGTAATGGAGCTCAGGATTTGAATAATCCTGTTGAGACCGTGGGCTATATGGATATTTCAACCAACGATTCAGGAACAGGCGCAATTATGGTTGGTGCTGTAGATAAATCAATTGGTGGTGCTTTTTCAAAAAATATTAAAAGTAATTTTGGGGATAGAGTTGATTGTTATTGCTACGGAAATAGTATTCCTACATCGGGGGGGGCGGGAATGTCGTTCAACCAGACCTCTCTGGCTACTTCTATAATTGCTGCGCTTGCGACTAATTTACAAAGAAAAGCAAAAGCGAACGGGAGAACATTAAGCATTTCAGAAATGAAAACGTATTTGAGTTCAGCTCCTCTTGAAATACCCAACAGGGGGGCTGATTTTATAATGTCTTTACAGTAATACCTTAAAAAAAATAAAAATGAAAAATTGCGACAAATTAAGTCATCAGGGACTTATTGAATTAGATACAGAACCTGGCTCTGACACCGTTACTGAAATGAAGCTCATCTTTTATGACGAATTTATCAGGGGTGGCGGAGGTTTAGTAAACACCGGATATTTTATTGGTAAAGTTCTTTTAAACCGGATTTTAGCAGATAATGACGATGCCGCAGGTATATTAATCAGTTTTGGCATGAATAAAACGAAAGACACCGGAGGCCAATTGCAATTGATAATAGAGCCTGCATCAGGTATTGAAAAAGATGATCAGCCTAACATCATTAACGAACGTGAAAAATACGGAACAAGTGAGATTGGTGATCCTCCCCCTGATGGTTTAATTCCGGCAATTAAACCAACGCCTCCTCCGCGTTTCCCTTAAATATTAAATTTTATGTATATATTTCAGCACTCAAACTGAAATAAATGGATAGATATTACTACATACTTGAAAGGCTTTATGATATTAGTATACTAACCTTCATAATACCGGCTCTGGTAGCTATTTTAAGGTGGAAATTTTTCAATTTTCACCTTAAAATAATTGCTGTTAATGCTTTTCGTGGCCTAATAATTTCTTCAATAGCTTTAGCTTTTTATTATACCAATTATAATAACAGGTTTTTTTATTATCTGAGCCCCTGCCTGGATATTCTATTAATTTCTTTACTTACAGGAACAATACTGAATAATAAAAAGATTAATATCGGGCTATCGGCAATCTGCTTAGTTTTTATTTCATTGATGATATACGATTATTCTAATTCCCAATCAATGATAAGCACCTATCTGACCAGCTCAGAAACGCTGTTTGTAATCATATTAATATTGATTTTGTTAAGAAAAATCATTCTTCAATTTAAAAGCGGGGTTTATAAAAAATCGCTTATCTGGCTGTTGACAGCTATCCTGGTGAGTAACTTGTTCTCAATTCTGGTGATTGCCTTCAATCAGATAATTTTAGACTATTCAAATGAATTGCTCCATTTTTCATGGTATTTATCCTCTCCGATGGTAATAATGATCACAAATATCATGACAGCCTATGGTTTTTTCATCATTAAACATCCGGTAAAATCGAAAGTTTAGTAGATAAAAAGAACTATTCGCATCTTATTATTCAAGTAGATATATCCCCAGAATTGGGGATTTTTTGTTTATTGATAAACGTACAACTTTGTCATAGTTAATTTAATAATCATTTTAATTTTTAAAACTCATGACACACATTATTTTGTTTGAGCACATCAATTGTAGAGGAGCTCATAAGCATGTATTTGGTTCTGAATCGAACCTTAACTCTCATGACGACAAATTCTTTAATGACAAAATTTCTTCATTTGTTATTCTTGAAGGGAGATGGGTATTTTACAGAGATATAAACTTCGGTAATCCTGCCTCTCAACCCTTAGGCCCCGGCAAGTACAATTGGGTTGAAACTTTTGGTATTCCTAATGATAGCGTTTCGTCATTAAAGTCTGTTTAACTGACATTTTAGCTTAGTATAGCCAGCCAAGTTTACGATTCAATTATTATAGCCATCAACAAAAAATCCCCAGAATTGGGGATTTTTTGTTGATGGGCATCTGCGGAACTTTGGTCTAATAAAACTATATACCCATGAATCAATTTAAACCTTATTTGCCTAAAACTAACCAGGTAGCCCAGAATCTTTTTATTATGGTAAATGGGAATCGTATGGTTATTCAACCACGGGATATTATCTATCTT
>CALRLS020000050.1:0-17281 GCA_943368815.1 Cyanobium sp. NIES-981 | reverse complement strand
TTGCCCCCGATGCCAATAAATCATTGAATAAAGCCGTGAATGAGGGTAGCCTCATAGTGAATTATAGCGGACATGGCGGGCCCGATGGCTGGACAGAAGAGAAAGTATTAACTACTGACCAGATTGAGTCCTGGAGAAACCTGAGCAATATGCCCTTGTTTCTGACAGCAACCTGTTCATTTGGCCGATTTGACGACCCCTCGGTAGTATCAGGTGCCGAACTGGCCATGTTAAGCCCTAGAGGAGGAGCCATAGGTTTGCTGACTACTACGCGCCCGGTTTATTCTTATACTAATTATTTGCTGAACAACGCATTTTACTCGGCCTTCGTCTTAGAAAAAGGAACAGGAAACTGGCGATTGGGAGATATTTTCAGAAATACTAAAAACAATTCGCTAAGTGGTGTGAATAATCGTAACTTTTCACTTTTAGGAGACCCTTCGATGAAACTGGCGTATCCGACAGATAGAGTAACAATTACAAAAATCAACAACCAGAATCCCGAGAATCAGACATTAAAAGCATTAGCAAAAGTAAAAATAGAAGGATCGGTACAGACGCTGGGTTCTGATAAAATAAAAACTGACTTTAATGGTTACGTTCTGGTCTCTGTTTTCGACAAAACATCAACAGTCAGTACACTTGGGCAAAAAACAACGAAATTCAGCTATCAGATTTATCAGAATAAAATTTTTGAGGGGCGCGTAGCTGTTAAAAATGGCCTTTTTTCTGTTAATTTCATAGTTCCGAAAGACATTAATTATCAATTAGGATCCGGAAAAATCACTTGTTATGCTGTCTTAGCTGATAGTAGCAGCGATGCCATCGGAAGTTTTGACGGCATATTGATAGGCGGTAGTGAGTCTGCTACTACCATAGATACCAGGGGGCCTGAAATTGAACTTTTTGTAGATAAAAGTAATATGCTGGAAGCCGGGATTTCTGACGAAAGCGGCATTAATCTATCTCAGGCCGGAATCGGCCACGAAATGCTACTTACGCTCAACGATACGATGCAAGTAATTGTAAATCAGTACTTTATGAGCGATGAAGATTATACTAAAGGTATCATAAAATATGCCTTAGGGAAGCTTCCGGCAGGTATATATACCGTTAAATTAAAAATCTGGGACATCTATAATAATTCCTCGGAAACGTCGTTAGAGTTCATAGTAGAGAATGAAAAGTTTAGCCTATTGCAAGCATACAATTATCCTAATCCTTTTCAGGGAGCAAGCAGTTTTTTGATTGAGCATAATGCTGAGGGTGAAGACATTGAGTTTGAAATCAGGGTTTTTGACAAATCAGGCAGAACAATTTTTGAGAAGTCAGAGTTATGCTATTCATGTCTTCAAACACTGAACATTGGCATGAATATTGAAACTCAGAATTTGACAATCGGTATCTACTACTATCGGATTACAGCCAAAATTCTGAACCATAGAATAAAAACTTATGCCTCCGGAAAATTAGTATTTTGGAAGTAAGTGAGAAAAACTGTTATATTTGATGCTTTAAATGCTTGGAATCCATTACATACATCATATTAAAAGTACCCTGATTTTGGGTTGAATGAAAAAAAAAGCTCTCATGAAAAGTAAATTGTTGGCCATTCTGGCAAGTTTAATTTTAATAAATTCTTTTTCTGCGCAAGCACAAAATTCTGAGAAAAGAGTCGTTTCTTCAGCAGTTCCCTTCCTTACCTTTTCACCTGATTCAAGAGGGGCAGCTTTAGGCGATGCAGGCGCAGCCTCTACGCCAGATGCCAACTCTATGTATTGGAATTCCGCGAAATTACCATTCATAGACCGTAGCCTTGGTTCAACAGTTTCGTATACGCCATGGCTAAGGGATTTAGTAGATGATATGGGGCTTCTTCATGCAGCGCTTTTCAAAAAAGTTGCTAAAGATCAGGTATTAGGCTTATCCATTACCTATTTTAATCAGGGTAAATTTGAATTCAGAAATAGTTTTGGCGAAGAGACAGGTACTTTCCAGTCAAGAGACTTAAATATTGCTTTCGGATATAGCCGTAAACTCAACAGAGATATGGCAATGGGTTTGAATTTAAAATATATACACTCTAATCTGATTGGTTCACAGGTAATCAACAATGTGGTAAGTAAACCGGCCAATACTGTTGCAGGTGATATTTCATTTTTCTATATGAATGACTCACCTGCCGTAAAAAACCGTGAAAAAGGTGCTGCGTTTTCGGGGGGTGCAGTTATTCAGAATCTTGGTGGTAAAGTTAACTACGGCAGAGACCGTTACTTTTTACCAACAAATCTGAAATTAGGTGGTAATCTGAATCTGAAATTAGATAATTATAATCAGTTCAACTTCCTTGCCGATATTAATAAATTATTAGTACCGACACCTCCGTTAAGAGATAATAATGGCAAAATCGTAAAAGGTAAAGACCCATCTGAACTAGGTTCTATTCAGGCTATTTTCTCTTCATTCACTGATGCCCCTGATGGATTCAAAGAAGAATTAAGAGAGTTTACAGGCTCTTTAGGGGTAGAGTACTGGTATAACAATGTATTTGCGGTGCGTGGGGGTTATTTTATGCAAAGCAGCTATAAAGGTGGTGAGAAATACGTAACAACAGGCTTAGGTTTAAGATTGAAAAACAGCTATGGTATCGACTTCGCCTATCTGATTCCGGTTTCACAGGGTAATGCCTTGGCTAATACCTGGCGTATCTCCCTGATTTTTGATATGCAGTCAAAGAAAGTAAGCGACCCGTCAGAAGAAGCAACAGAATAGACGATAATTCTGACCGTCAGAATGACGGAAGATTTTATACGACAAATGATATTAAAAACCTCACAGTTTTCTGAAACTGTGAGGTTTTTGTTTTTTAGCTTCGTAACTTTACTGTCTCAACCCTATAAACTTATTAAAATTGAAACCAGTATTTGAAAGACCAATTTACTTTAGCCTTCCATTATGCTTTTTTGTTTTTCTCACCTTTACTACCTACGCACAAAAGAAAAACGATAAAATTGAGTATCGTATTCATCCGGCTACTTCTCCGATAAAAATTGATGGTATTCCGGACGAAAGAGCCTGGGCAGAGGCACAATTAGCTACTGATTTTTATCAGGTTCTGCCGATGGATACCAGCAAGGCTTTTGTGAAAACAGAGGTGAAAATGACCTATGATGATAAAAATCTGTATATCCTCTTTATCAATTACGACCATGCACCCGGCCCCTATATGGTTGAATCCTTGAAAAGGGATTTTGCTTTCGGAAAAAACGATAACGATTTATTATTCATTGATACTTTCGACGACCAGACCAACGGTTTTACCTTCGGCGCCAACGCACACGGAGCCCAGTGGGATGGTTTGCTCTATAATGGCAGTGCTGCTAACCTGAGCTGGGAAAATAAGTGGACCTCAGAAGTGAAATATGATGATGATAAGTGGGTATGGGAAGCAGCCATTCCGTTTAAGACACTCCGTTATAAAAAAGGCATTACACGCTGGGGAGTAAACTTTAGCCGCCTTGATTTAAAAACCACTGAAAAATCTTCATGGGCGCCTGTCCCTCGGCAGTTCCCAACGGCTTCACTGGCTTATTGTGCCTCATTGGTATGGGACCAGCCACCACCACAGGCAGGTTCTAATATCTCTATTATTCCTTATGCCCTTGGAGGGATAAGCTCCAATCAGGAAGCAAAAACTCCTACTAAACTGAGAGGGGATATAGGTTTTGATGCTAAAATTGGTCTTAGCTCTTCACTCAATCTTGATTTGACTGTTAATCCCGATTTCTCACAGGTTGAAGTAGACCAACAACAAACCAATCTTGACCGCTTTGAATTGCTTTTCCCTGAAAAAAGACAGTTTTTCCTGGAGAATGGCGATTTATTCTCAAACTTTGGATACACGAATATCCGCCCGTTCTTTTCTCGTCGGATTGGTTTAAATGCACCTATCAATTTTGGCGCAAGACTAAGCGGTAAACTGAATAAAGACTGGCGCATTGGTTTTATGGATATGCAGACCGGGAAAAACAATGAGGGTATTCCTGCGCAGAATTTTGGCGTAATAGCCCTGCAAAGACGCATGTTTGCCCGCTCAAATATTGCCATTATGCTTGTTAATAAAGAGACCCTTAATTTTGGCGGGCTATCTGAAGCAATAATCAAATCCAATAATCTTTCCCGTTTTAACCGCAACATTGGTGTCGAGTACAATCTTGCCTCAAAAAATAACGACTGGACTGGCAAACTCTTATACCTAAGTTCTTTTAGCCCGGACACCAAAAATAATGATGCAGTCTTTGCCGGAAATATTCTTTATACCTCTAAAAAATGGGTTACAGGTGTACAATTTGAGCAGGTGGGGAATACTTATTCAGCCGAAGTAGGCTATGTACCTCGTATTAATTATGGCAAACTCAACCCACAGGTAGCATATCTGTCTTTCCCTAAAGCCGGAGGCACCATACTTAGTCATGGGCCTACAGCAATCCTGACGCATTATTTCACAAAAGATTTTTCGCAGGAGACTGAAAATGAGAAGTTAATAGGTTATAGAATCAATTTCCGAAAAACCAATACATTATTTATGTGGGCAGCTCATAATTATGTAAAATTGCTTAGCCCCTTCGACCCTACGGGTAATTTTGCGAAAGCATATCTGGTAGCGGGTAGCGAACATAAATGGAATTCTTTCGGTTTTGATTATACCTCTAAGCCACAGGCCTTATTAACTTACCTTGTTTCTACCCGTTATGGCGGGTATTATGCCAATGGTACACGCTTACGCCTGAATGCTGATATTGGTTATCGTTTCCAGCCCTTTGTAGCTATCACGATGAGCGCCAACTACAATCATCTGGCATTTAAAGAAGACCCTGTTCTGCCTAAAGAATTAATAAATAAACAATATAATCTCTGGCTATTAGGTCCTAAAATCGATGTTACCTTTACGAATAAATTGTTTCTGACTAATTTCGTACAGTTTAATAACCAGAACAACAACTTTAATATCAATACCCGTTTACAATGGCGCTATAGCCCGGCATCTGATTTATTTCTGGTTTATACCGACAACTATTTTTCTGATACCTTTAGAGTCAGAAACCGAAGTCTGGTTGTGAAGTTTACTTATTGGTGGAACGTTTAGTTAAAAAACAGTTTCTAAAATTTTTGTCATTATTCAACCTTAATACACATGAAAACCTTAGTATTGTTTTTATTTCCAATCTTAACATTTGCTCAAACCATGACTTTTGAAATTGAGGGCCATCGTGGGGCGCGTGGATTAGTACCCGAAAACACCATTCAATCCTTCAAAAAGGCCATTGACTTAGGCGCGCATGTAATTGAACTAGACGTTGTTATTTCAAAAGATAAAAAAGTGGTGGTATCGCATGATACCTATTTTAATCCTGATATTACAACAGACCCGAAAGGTGATTTTGTGACAAAAGAAACACAAGGAAACCTATATACGCTGGATTATAAAGAGATAAAAAAATATGATGTGGGCTTGCGTGGCAACAAGGGTTTTCCGGAGCAGGAGAAAATGAAAGCTTATAAACCTTTGTTTACAGAAATGATCAGGGAAATTGAAAAATATACTAAACAAAAGGGCTTACCTCCTGTTAAATACAATGTAGAAATAAAAAGCAACGAAAAAGAAATCGGTAAAACACAACCGGATTATCCTGAATTTTCAGACCTGGTGTATAAAATTATTGCAAAGGAGTTGCCGCTGGAAAGAGTAAACATGCAGAGCTTCGATTATAATATCCTGAAATACTGGCATGACCAGATGGAGGCCGGGAAATATAAAAAACTGGCTATTGCTGTATTAATTAGCCCAGGCGCAAATAACGATGTACAGGCAAATTTAGACAAACTGGGCTTCAAGCCTGACATCTGGAGCCCGTATTTTACACAAGTAAATACCGAAAGAGTGAAACAATTACACGATTTAGGCATCAGAGTGATTCCGTGGACGGTGAATAAAAGAGAAGAAATGGAGAAAGTAAAAGCGGTTGGTTGTGATGGCGTAATAACAGATTTTCCTGATAGAGCAAAAGGCTTGTAAAATATTATAAATAAGTGCTTTAATATCAACGCTTTGGCTGCTGTTAGAGAAAACAAGGGTTTTGAAATGGTGTGCGAACAAAGAAATTTATCTAATTTAGGCCGTTTTTTAAGCAGACTTTAATAGCGTGAGCATTTTAAACGACATACTAGGCTTCTTTATAAAGAGACGTATTGAGCGTATTGAGGAGTTTTTGCAATATCCTATTGAAACGCAGCATCGTATTTTTCATGAACTGATTGAAAATGCCCGTTATACAGAATGGGGATTGAAATATGGCTATGGCAGCATAGAAACGATCAAAGATTTTCAGGAAAGAGTACCTGTTTCTACTTATGAGGAGCTTTTTCCTTATATAGAAAGGGTGCTGAAAGGTGAGCAGAATGTGCTTTGGTCGTCTGATATTAAATGGTTCTCAAAATCATCAGGCACTACCAATTCCCGCAGTAAGTTTCTTCCGGTGTCTGAAGAATCGCTGGAAGACTGCCATTACAGGGGCGGGAAAGATGTAATGACCTTATATCTCAATAATCGTCCTGACTCAAAGCTTTTTGAAGGCAAGGGTTTATCCATTGGTGGCACTCTTCATAAAAATCCGTTTAATCCTAATACACAGGCCGGCGATATTTCAGCCGTGATTATGAAAAACCTGCCTGCCTGGGCAGACTTTATCCGCACGCCACCTATCGAAGTGGCGCTTCTGGAAAACTGGGAAGACAAAATGCAGCAGATGATTGAAATCTGCTCGCAGGAAAACGTAACCAGTATTTTAGGTGTGCCTACCTGGACGGTAGTTTTGCTCGAAAACATTCTCGAACGAACAGGTAAGCAAAATATGCTGGAGATATGGGAAAACTTTGAGGTGTTCGTTCATGGAGCAGTAGCATTCCAGCCATATCGTGACTTATTCCGCAATAAGTTCTTCCCGTCAGACCAGGTCGCTTATCTGGAAACTTATAATGCCTCAGAAGGTTTTTTTGCGATTCAGGACGAATTAGGGCGAGTAGGCGAAATGTTGCTGATGTTGGACTATGGTGTTTTTTATGAGTTCATCCCGATGGAGGAATGGGACAAAGACCACCCTAAAACCCTGATGCTTGATGAGGTAGAATTAGATAAGAATTATGCGCTGGTGATTTCGACCAATGCAGGTTTGTGGAGATATAAAATAGGAGATACCGTTAAGTTTACTTCCAGGTATCCGTTCAGAATCAAAGTGAGTGGACGTACAAAGCATTTTATCAATGCTTTCGGAGAGGAGGTTGTGATTGAAAATGCTGATACAGCCATTACAGAAGCTTGTGCAGCTACGGGAGCAACCATGGTAGATTATACAGCGGGGCCAGTCTACATGGGAGAAGAAAATAAAGGAGGCCATGAGTGGGTGATTGAATTTTCTAAAAAGCCTGACGATGAAGATGTTTTCATTAAGACTTTAGACGATACCCTACGAAAAGTAAATTCAGACTACGATGCCAAGCGTTATAAAAACATGGCATTATTAGCTCCGAAAATACATTTCGTAGAAAACGGCACTTTTTATCAGTGGATGTCGAAACGCGGAAAACTGGGTGGACAAAACAAAGTGCCCCGCCTGACCAATTCACGTGAGTACTTAGATGATATTTTGGAGATGGTAAAAAGCTGATTTCTGAGCATTCCGATAATCATTTAAAGCCACTCATTTTCAGAAATTGGTGGCTTTTGTTTTTCGCCGCACGGCGGCGGCCTCACCCTCTAAATCTCCCTCTCCTTGAAGGAGGAGAGGGAGACTTTTAAGTCCCTCTCCCGTGTGGGAGAGGGACGGTCGGCCGTTGCCGTTTGGGGTGAGGTGACTTAAATTCTATACAAATAACAAAACCAATGAAAATCCTACATACTGCTGATTGGCATTTGGGTAAAAGACTGGATAATTATCACCGTCTGAACGAACAGAAGGAGGTATTGGAGGAAATCTGTGAGATAGCTGAACGTGAGGCCGTTGATGCTGTGATAGTAGCCGGAGATTTATTCGATAATTTCAATCCATCGTCAGAAGCGACGGAATTATTATATTCTACTCTTCATCGTCTTTCGGCTAATGGAAGGCGGGCGGTTATAGCTATTGCAGGTAACCATGATTCTCCAGAACGTATCCAGGTACCGGATGCCCTGGCTCGTGCCTGTGGGATTGTCTTTGTGGGTTTACCGAATTTCAGTGTAAAACCTATCAAAACGAGAGCAGGTTTAGAGATAACCAAAGTTGATAATGGCTTTATAGAGTTAAAAATCCCAGACTGTGATTTCCCGCTGCGTATTGTATTAACCCCCTATGCCAACGAACACCGATTAAAGACTTTTCTTGGCATAGTAGAATCGGAAGACGCCTTACGGATTCATCTGCAAAAACACTGGCAGGATATAGCCGATAAATACCTTGATAATGATGGCTTTAATCTACTGGCTTCTCATCTCTTTTTTATGAAAAAAGGTGGCGAAATGCCGGAAGAACCAGAAGATGAAAGACCTATTCTGCACATTGGGGGCGCTTCGGTTATTTATTCAGAGAATGTGCCCTCGCAAGTTCACTATATTGCCCTGGGACATCTGCATCGCTATCAGGTGATAGATACAGTGCCCTGCCCAATTATCTATTCAAGCAGCCCTCTGGCCTATAGTTTTTCAGAAGCAAGCCAGACTAAGTATGTAGTGCTATTGGAAGCAGAAGCGGGTCGATTAGTTAATTATAAACCAATTGCACTGACCAAAGGCAAAGTGCTACTGAAGAAGAAATTTGATAATATAGATGATGCTCTTGTCTGGCTGACGGAAAACCCTAATACCCTTGTTCAACTCACTATTGTATCAGATAAATATTTAGAAGCCAGTGAGAAAAAGCGTTTACTGGATGCACACGATGGGCTGATACAGATTATACCTGAAATCAGAAACCTTGATGGCCGAAATATTGATGCCACGAAACTTGACCTTACAATGGGGATTGAAAAACTATTTGAAGAATATTTCAGAAACCGAAAAGGGCAGGACGCATCAGACGAAATCATGCTATTATTGAAAGAGGTACTGGCTGAAGGAAATGAGTAAAAATGTTAAAGAGCTTGTTTAAATAATCCGACACATGATCCCTATACATCTTAAAATAAAAGGGCTGTATTCTTATAAAACCCAACAGGAAATTGACTTCACCAGCCTGACCGCGGCTGCTCTCTTTGGCATTTTCGGCTCGGTGGGGAGCGGCAAATCTTCTATACTGGAGGCTATTATGTTTGCGCTCTATGGTGATACTGAGCGGCTGAATAAATCAGGTGATGACCGTTATTATAATATGACCAATCTTAGTTCAGACGAATTATTGATTGATTTTACCTGTCTGGCCGGAAAAGAAGATACCAGATACAGATTTGTGGTACAAGGGAAAAGAAACAGCAGGAATTTTAAAGAGGTAAAGGTAGACAGAAAGGCTTATCAATGGATAACTGATAACTGGAGCCCTATTGCCACAGATGAGGTGGCCGAAAAAGTAATCGGACTAAGCTATGAGAATTTCCGACGGACGGTTATTATTCCACAAGGAAATTTTCAGGAGTTTATAGAATTGAGAGGCAAGGAACGGTCAGAAATGATGAAAGTACTATTTGGTCTTGAAAAGTTTGATTTATCAGATAAAAACAAACGCCTGATAGAAAGAAATAACGCAGAGCTAAACTTAGTCGATGGACAATTATTAAGTCTGGGAGAAGAAACTCCGGAAGCCATTGAACAAAAAGAGCATAATTTACGCCTCAAAAAAGAATTAAGTAAGGGCATAGAAATAGATTTAGTACAACAACGCAATGAGGAAAAACAACTGGAGGAGCTTTTAAAACTATTTGCCAATTTAAGCAACACAACCCACAAATTAGAAAAACTAAAAGAACAGGAAAACTGGTTTAAGTTAAGAGAAGAGAAATTGAAGCTATATGAGAAATGTGTAATTAACTTCAAATCATTATTCGAACAAAAAGCTACTAAGGAAAAAGATTATAGAAGAGACAAAGGCGAACTGGAAAAAAATCAGGCCGCATTGTTACAAAACCAATTGCGCCTGCAAACTATAATCAATGAATTAAGCATAATAAGACCTGATTATGAGAAACGGGAAGAATACATGGCTAAAGCCAAAGAATTAAATGTATTAAAAAGCTTAAAAAATCTGGACAAGGAAAGAAATATTTTACAGGAAAGAATTGTAAAAGGGACTGATTTGCTGAAAACCAAAGAAAAATTAATTCAAGACTTAACTAGTGAAAGAACTATACAAGAGCAGAATCTTGAAAAGAGAAAGCTAGAGCTGAAAGAACAAAAAATTGAATTTAAACTTGATGAAGAGTTACTTCACCTGAAGGTACAGAAATCTCTTCAGCAGTTTGCAGATGCTTTAAAAGACAGCGAGCCTTGCCCATTATGCGGTTCTGTACATCATCCTGATGTGCTGAATTCTAATGAAGATTTTGACACTACAATCAAACAACTGACAGCGAAAAAAGAAAATCTGAGAGCTGATTTGGAGACCGCTGAGAATACTATTAAAAAATTGGCCTTAGAGATTCAGAAAGAAAATACGGAAAAAACAGAAAAGTTTGAAAAAGGTCTAAATTCTCTTACCGAAAAGTTAGCAGGTTTTGAAGGACAAAAAACATCCTTATTTCAACAATTAAGCCTATTCAACTGGGCTGATTTTGAAGAAAAGACCCTTGAAGAAATAGACACGCAAGGTCAGCAAACAGAAACTCACTACAAGCGAATTGTTGAAACCTTTAATCGCTTAGATGCTGAGCATCGCAGCCTGGATGGTAGTATTAAGGGCTTAGAGGGTAGTCAGAAGACCTTATTATCTAATCTTGAAACTCATACAAGGTCTTTGGAATTAATTCAACAAAATATAATAGCTCAATTGCAAAAAGATGGTTTTGAATCGGAGGAGGAAGTGATAAATATTCTGAAACAAAATCTGATAATTGATAAAGAGCGGAGTGAAATACAGGTTTTCCAGACAGATCTGCAGGCTACCCAACAGGCTTTAGAGCAATTAACAAAAGATGCCGAAGGCAAGCAATATGAAGCAGAAAAACATGCTTTAATTAAGGAGGCTATCAAAACCAACGAAGCCCGCTTTAATGAGTTGAAGAAAGAAGAAGGTAGTCTGGAAAAAGAAATTGAGAGTGGAAAGGAGAATCTGAAAAACAAACAAAGGCTTTTGGTAGAAAAGAAAAGATTAGAAGTCAGAAAAGATAATCTGGATACTTTACAGAAACTCTTTAAAGCCAATGGTTTTGTAGATTTTGTGTCGAGTATCTATCTCAAAAACCTTTCTCATGCCGCCAATGAGCGCTTTCATCGTATGACCCGCTATCAATTGCATTTAGAAGTAAATGCCGATAATGATTTTGAAGTACGTGACTTGCTGAATGGCGGCAAAACAAGATTGCTTAAAACCCTTTCGGGCGGACAGAAATTTCAGGCGGCTTTATCTTTGGCTCTATCATTGGCCGATAATCTTCATAATCGGGTACAATCTAAACACAATTTCTTCTTTTTAGATGAGGGTTTCGGTTCTTTAGACCGGGAGTCTTTACAGATTGTTTTTGAAACTTTAAAGTCACTACGCAAAGAAAACCGTATAGTGGGCATTATCTCTCATGTCGACGAATTGCAACAGGAAATACAGACATTTTTAAAAATTGAGAATACAGAAGAGGGCAGCAGGATATTACCAAGTTGGTAATCATTTTTAGGCACGATTTTAGCAAATGGATGAATAGATACATAACCCGTATTAAAAGTATTATAGTTTACTTTTATTTGCCAAAAATCAATGAAGAAGATACTATTTCTCTCTATATTTTTATGGAGTTACGAGGGCTTTTCACAACAAGCCTGTGAGTGCTCCAAGAATTTCGATTTTGCTTATCAGAAATTAAAAGATAATTATGCAGGCTGGGCAGATAAAATCAGACCTGATAATCAGGCTGCTTTCGACCAATTATCTGCCGAAACAAAGGAAAAAGCCAAAAGCATTACCAATGACCGTGAGTGTTATTTTCATCTGAAAAAATGGTTTGATTTCTTTCAGGACGGTCATGTATTCATTGCTCCCATTTCTCCGTACACCATTGATGACAGCCCCGAAGTGATAGCAGCCCGTGCTAATAAGGTTCCGGTATTGCCCTACAATGAAATTAGTTTCATGCAATATCTGAAAGAAAATGAAAGCACGCTGGCAAATGTAGAGGGCATTTGGGAAAGTGATGACAAAGCCTATAGGGTAGGGATATTGAAAGATAAAAAAGACAGCAAAAAATATGTAGGTTTTTTATTAGCTGACCGAGACGCTAGATGGAAAACAGGCAAGGTAAAATTTGAAATGAATCAGGTTTCACCTTTGCGTTATGTAACTAATTATTATTACGCCGATTTTTCGACCGAAACAAGTTTTACGAGAGAAGTAAAGAATTTTCTGATAATGGAAAATCTCTACAAATTCATCAAGGTATTTCCGATACCGAAAGAAGAAGTAAGTGATGAAGACATTAAACAAAGAATTCTTGATTTCAGAATCGAACAATTAGATAATGAGACTGCCCTTTTTGTATTGCCTCCTTTTACCTTGGTAAATGGCCCGGAATATATCAAGGAAATGATTAGCAACAGCAAGCATATTCTGGATAACTCCCCTAATTTAATTATTGATTTACGGAACAATCCCGGGGGTGATGATGCTGCCTACGAGTCTTTATTTCCATATATCAATACGGCAACTATTGTACGCAAAGGTGGAGTATTCCGTTCAACTTTTGAAAATACAGTTTCGGTAAGACATGAATTAGAAGCTATTCAGGGTTATCCGGCTTACAAAGAACGCCTGGCGCCTAAATTGCAACAGGTATTACGCTTATTGGAGGCCAATGGAGGTAGATTTGTTAATGGGCCTGATAAAGAATTTCTGTTGGCAAGTGTGGCCCCTAATCCTAAAAAGGTAGCCTTTCTAGTTAATAAAAATACAGCCAGCACGGCAGAACAATTTATTCTGGAAGCTAAACAAAGTAAAAAAACGATGGTTTTCGGAGAGAACACAAAAGGTTTAGCCGATTATATTGAAGTAAGAGACTGGGGAATGCCTTGCTATGGCTGGCGGGTAGCTTTTGCCTTAGCAAAAAGTGCACGTTTACCGCAGAATCCTATTGATAACGTAGGTATTACACCGGATGTTAAAATCAACGAAAAAGAAGCCGATTGGGTTGAATTTGTCAGGAATTATTTGAAGAAGTGACCCCATCCCCGACCCTTCCGCTTCTGCGGTCCTACCCAACAATGGGGAAGGGAGTACCAGTCCATCCTCCTCTTGGGGCGACCCGCGTAGGGAGTGGGGTTCATTCATATTTAACTCGCTAATCCTTCTCTAATATTTCTTAAAATCTCAGTACCTCCCTGAGCCAATACATTTTCGGCTACTTTTATCCCCAATCCTTCAGGGTCATCAACTGAACTTTCTTCTATTACCTTAATGAGCTTTTGTCCATCAAGACTGATTAGTCCTGCTGTCATTTTAAGATGAAGCCCTCCGTTCTCGTTTTCTTCCAGCGTTGCTTTGCCAAATGAGGGGATTGAACAGCCTCCCTGCAATTTTTTCAGATAAGCTCTTTCTGCTAACAGACATTTTTCTGTCTGTGCATCATTGATTAAGAGCTTTATCATCAATTTTTTTTCTTCTGACAGGCTCTTTGCCGCTTCTATGGCCACACAACCCTGCCCAACAGGTGGCACAAATTCAGTTACTGACAAATGCTCTGCAATCAAATCATCATAGTGCATACGGTGTACCCCTGCATAAGCTAATAGTAGAGCATCGCATTGTTTTTCTTCCAGTTTGCGCAGGCGTGTCTGCAAATTACCACGCATATCAACTATCTGAATATGCGGATAATAATGTTTCAACATAGCTACCCGTCGGGTTGATGACGTACCCACCACAAAACTTTTACCACTTTGAAAGGATACGTTTTTATCAAAACTCACCAACACATCATTTGTCTGCTCACGCTCGGTAAAAGCAATGATTTCTAAGTCTGAGGCTAATTCAGACTGCAAATCTTTGGCTGAATGAACCGCTATATCTATCTCTCCACTCCTAAGCTGGTCTTCTAATTCTTCGGTAAAAACTCCTTTACTACCAATTTTAGATAAAGAGCGATCAAGTATTTTATCGCCTTTGGTTTCAATAATGACTATCTCTGTTTCTATCTCTTTAGCTCGCAGTTTTTCTTCTACATAGTATGCCTGCCACAAAGCTAATTTACTCCCACGTGTCCCGATTTTTATTTTCATAACATTATCCTTTCATCATTAATCGTGCAATGATTAATGAGATGTCTAAAAACATAATTTTGGCTCTGGCGTTTCGCTCAAGATGATAATGCGATTCGCTGAGTACTTCTGTAATCTGTTCTAAATTATTCAGGTTGATAGCAGCTGAGAATTTCTGCACAAAAACCAGTTCATCATTTTCTAACCTGATAAGCGATTGTCCGCCATTGCGGTACAGAAAAATCTCTCTGAAAATACTCAGGCCATATTCCAGCATACCTTTTTGCTGTTCTTTGGTCTTTGTATCAAATTCATCGGCCATCGGCACCAGTTTCTGTAAATTCAGTGCATAGCACATGCGCATCCAGTTGGCAAACCATGCGTGGTCATCATCTTCTGACTTATCTATAATCTCTAAAGCCCGATGCATATTCCCTTCTGACAGAAA
Organism: Cyanobium sp. NIES-981; assembly: GCA_943368815.1. Lineage (GTDB taxonomy): Bacteria > Bacteroidota > Bacteroidia > Cytophagales > Spirosomataceae > Emticicia. The sequence continues at coordinate 2,414 of CALRLS020000050.1, read as the reverse complement.
AGCAATCTGCTTAGCTCTTTCCTGAGAAAAATCCTGGTACTTTGACAAGTACTGAATAATTTCAGCCTCCGAAAAATTTCTGACGGCTACTCTTTGCGTCCGCGAAATAATTGTAGTCAGCAAACGGTCCATGCTACTCACCACCAGCAAAAACAATGTTTGCTCAGGTGGCTCTTCCAGAATTTTCAATAGTGCATTGGCCGTTGTATTATGCAGATACTCTGCCTGCCAGATAATCACAATCTTATAACCCCCTTCGTATGATTTCAGCGAAAGTTTCTGAATCAATTGTCGCGCTTCTTCTGCGGGTATATTCCCTTGTTTTACCCCTATTTTTTCAAGCCAGTCAGATAGATTTCCGTAGGGCGTTTCTTTTACGAAACTGCGCCATTGCGGCATAAAGTTTTCTGAGAGTACACTCTTACCCCCGGCTGTCGGAAAAAGATAATTCACATCTGGATGAGCGAGTTTGCTCATTTTTATGCAACTGGGGCATCTGCCACAGGCATCATCTGCCTGCTTATCTTCGCAATTGATATAGGTTGCATAAGCAAGCGCCAATGCCAGATTAGCCGTTCCTTCATTTCCATGAAACAACTGGGCATGAGCTACATGGTTATTGGCAATGGTACCAATAAGCGATTGTTTAACATCTGGAAGACCTGTGATTTCACGAAAAAGCATGGCGCAAAGTTACAGACATTTTCACCAAATAGAAGATTCTGTCTCGTGAATGTATTGAAGAATTTGAAGGTCAGTCGCTGTCAACTCCTTATCACGTCTTTTCATGGTTTCGTTAATCACCTGTATAGCTTTTTCGAAGCGATAAAGCGCATATCCTGAATCCACACCTCCCCACTTGAACGAAGGAACGTGCTTATCCTGAAATCCTGCACCAAAAACATTAGTGCTCACTCCTACAACAGTACCTGTATTGAACATCGTACTGATACCCGCTTTGGTATAGTCGCCCATAAAGAGCCCACAGAACAGTTCCCCGCTTTTTTCTAATTGTCTGGTCACATAACTATAAAGCTTTACGTCTGTATAATCGTTTTTCAGGTTAGAATTATTGGTATTAGCACCAAGATTACACCATTCACCTATAACAGAGTTCCCTAAGAAACCATCGTGTGCTTTGTTACTATAGGCAGATAAAATTGAATTACCTACCTCACCCCCTGCCCTGCAAAAAGGCCCTAGTGTTGTATTAGCCCGCATTTTGCTTCCCCATGCTACAATACTCCCCTCATCGGCTGAAAAAGGACCGATAATCACGGCGCCTTCCTGAATAGTCGCATTTTTTCCTATATAAACAGGGCCATTCTCGGCATTGATAATAGCAGCCTTGATGCTGGCACCTTCTTCTAAAAAAACATTCTCCGGTGAATAAATCCGTGTAAATGGGTCATTAATGGCTTGTGATTGACGCCCTTTGGTAATATGTATAAAGTCTGCCCGGATCTGCTCCCCGTTTTTAAGATAGATGTCCGGAAGATTCTCAATGATGGTGGGTCTGAGTCCCGCATATTCTTTATAACTGAACTGGCTATAATCAATCGGGAAACTCAGGGTCTGTGCTGTTCTGATAGCTATGGCTGTATCGCCGGACACCAACATTTCACCTTCATGCATTTGTTGAATTGTTGCCAGAATATGTGTATCAGGGCACACGCTCCCATTGATATAAATATTATTTTCTGTACTATTTTGACTGAATTTCTCTTGCAGGTAGTTTTCGGTAAGGTAAGAAACCTTCACACCCAATGCTTTCTCCCATTTTTCTGCAATAGTCAGAATCCCGCATCTGATTGCGGCAACGGGCTTGGTGAATGTAAAAGGCTTTAGTTGGTTTCTAATCTGATTATCGTCAAAAGCAATATAGTTCATCTTATTTTCCTTAGTTTTTCCTGCGGTAAAGATAAATAAACTTTTTCCTTAGTCTAAATTTTGTTTGGTTGGCCCATTTATAAAAATGTGTTTAACTAAGATGACTGCCTACAAATTATAGATAATGAAACTTAGTGTACTTTGTGAATAGATAAAATACAAAGCACTGAGATTAAATTGTAACAATTCTATAGCCACAATGTACTCAATTACACACAATGTTTCACAATAGACAATATTAAATGCCGATACCAATTCAGGAGAAATTTTTATATTTATATCCTAGTTTAGTTTGCCTTGAGGGATTAAATCCAATACCTTTGAACTACTATAAAATCACCTTTTTTATCTCTGCTTATGAAAAAAATAATAGTATTCGGCGCAACCGGACTCCTCGGTAAGCCAGTAACCGAGGCCCTGATTGAGGCAGGATTTGCATTAACTATTATGGTAAGAAATGAAACGCTAGCCAAAAAACTTTTCCCGAAAGCTACTATAATCAAAGGTGATTTAAAGAATGAAGC
>CALRLS020000049.1:0-17404 GCA_943368815.1 Cyanobium sp. NIES-981 | reverse complement strand
ATTGTTTCAATCACCGATACCAATCAGAGGCACATAGTCAGGCCTTTAAATTTTCTCCAATTTATATCTTTGAACTAATAAGTCAAACGATTTTGAAGGAGAAATGTTGTATCCGAAAAAATATAAGTAAATATGGCAATAATTATCACTGAAATAAATATTTATCCGATTAAATCTTTAGGAGGGATTTCGCTTCAGGAGGCAGAAGTTGAAGACAGGGGTCTGCGATACGACCGCCGTTGGGTATTGGCTGATAGTGAAAATGTATTTATGACACAGCGCGAAAATGAACAAATGGCATTGATTGACGTAGCAATAGAAAGCGATGGATTAAGAATAAGCCACCGGAAAAAAGCGATTGCTCCGCTAAAAGTGCCATTCTTGCCCCAGACGGATGATAACATCATGATTACAATCTGGGACGACGTAGTACGCGGCATCAGGGTAAGTGATGAGGCAGATGCCTGGTTTACAGAAGTCCTGGATAAGGAAACGCATTTGGTTTATCAGCCTGATGATTCTTTCCGTCCGACTGACCCCAGGTATTCAATCACGCAGGAAGAGCATACGAGTTTTGCAGATGCTTACCCGATTTTAATTATTGGTCAGTCGAGTCTTGATTTTCTGAATGAGAAACTGGAAGAAAAAATAGAAATGAAACGCTTCCGTCCGAATCTGGTTTTTACAGGCGGTGAGGCACATGATGAAGATAATTTCAGGTATTTTCGGTTAGGCAGTACCAGATTGGCAGGGGTAAAACTTTGTGCCCGTTGTGTACTGATAACGATCAATCCTGAAACCGCCGAAAAAGGGAAAGAGCCTTTGAAAACATTGTCTCAATACAGAAAAGATGGCAATAAAATCTTATTCGGTCAAAATCTTCTGGTTGTGGAAAAAGGAAAAATTGCTTTAGGAGATGAGATAGTATTAGAAGAAATTGTCTGACATTGTTTCACCGAATCAATATTATTATCGGATTGACAAAACGATATTCTTGCTGCCTGACTTCGCTTATTTTTTCTTTAGTTTTTGTTCGATACTTTTAGGTTTTTCTCCTTTTTTCGCTTCTTCTGCCTGCTTTTCTTTGATTTTTCTTAAACCTCTGCGGTAAGTATAAAACAAGAAGCCTGCCAATGAAAACATCAGAAAGAAATAACTATCGCTCAAAGGTACTTTTTTATAGAGTGCCTGGTCGACAAACATAATTAAAAAGGCAAGGCTTGCAAAAAGTATAATTGATTCAATGAGTTTCATGAATAATGAGTGAATTAGTGATTTAGTGAATGAGTGATTACTTTAATCGTGAATGACGAATAGCGAATTAGTGAATAATAGTACAGAATATTGAACTAGCAAGTTATTTTAGTCACTCATTCACTAAATCGCTCAATCACTCAATTCGTAATTTTCCTACGATCTTAAACTTCTCAAAAACACTTACAGTATGTGGGGCATCTTTCAGTTCGTGGGTCAGGTCCTGGCCGGCCCAATGTTCGTAATGCTTACCATTCCGCCAGAGTCTTGAATGTGTTACATCATAAATAATTGACTGGTAAGCTATCCAGATTTCTTCTTTGTCCTGACCATTGCGAAGCGCCAGTTGATTTCGGGTATATTCTTTCAATGCCTACCGGGATATTTTTTACAAAGGTCGTAAAGATTTATGAATGCAGGCAATGAAAATCCAGATTAATTCGTTTTCAGGAATAATCCTAAACAACTTCGTTATATAATTACAACCCCTTTGCCAAAAATTACGTCAATATTAGCAGAGAAGATTTTTTTTTATTTTATATTTAAGCCATATTTGTCGGCTGTTCTGATTGGACACCATAATAGTGTTATTAATGTAGCGCTGATTAAAAAAGTATTGAACGAACAAATTCAAAAATAAGATTCTATGAAAAAGATTGCCATTCTATTATTTGCCTGTAGTTTTTTAATCTTTTCGTGTGGAAAAGATAAGGTTGTTCCTGTAGCGGATAAAATTAAAAAGAACTGGGTAGCCAATACTGTAAAAGAAGGTAGTGCAATAGTATATACTAAAGGAGCGGCCAGTAATTCTAAACCCGGTTATTCAAGTTTTCAATTAAGATTATTGGGTGCACCATCTGCTACTTTGGTTGAGTTTGATGGTAATAGTTTTTCTGGTCAGTATGAACTGACAGGTGATACAAAATTAACCCTGAAAAATCTGAGTCCTGCTCCAACAGGTACAGGAGGAACGATAGAATTTACGATTGATTCGATTACAGATTCACAATTGATATTAACACGTACAACTCCAAGTCAGAAAACTGGCGGGACTACTAATACATATACATTAGCAGTACAATAAGGTACATAAGCATTGAGAAAGGAGGTGGGCTGCAAAGTCCACCTTTTTTTATTTATCTTTGTAAAAAAATAGAGATTAGAGCAGCCAACAGGTTTATGGAAAGAACAGAACTAAATGCATTGGGAGAGTTTGGTTTAATTGACCGGATAAAATCAAAATTCAATACACAAAACCCTGAAACAATAACAGGTATCGGAGACGACGCTGCCGTGATTGATATAGGTAGCCAATATTTGTTAGTATCGACAGATATGTTGCTGGAAGGTATTCATTTTGACCTTTCTTACGCACCACTCCGTCATTTAGGCTATAAAGCAGTTGCCGTAAATGTCTCTGATATTGCAGCCATGAACGGGGTTGCCAAACAGATTACCGTAAGCATCGGCTTGAGCAACCGGATTTCGGTAGAGGCCGTTGATGAAATCTATGAGGGAATCAGATTTGCCTGCGAAGATTATAAGGTTGATTTAATTGGTGGTGATACTTCAGCCTCTCGTTCAGGCTTAGTGCTTTCAGTAACGGTTACAGGCGTAGTAGATAAAGACAAGATAGCCTATAGAAATGGCGCTAAAGCAGGTGATATATTATGTGTAACAGGCGATTTGGGTGCCGCTTATTTCGGCTTGCAGATTCTGGAAAGAGAGAAACAGGAATATATGGCTAACCCTGCCATGCAGCCGGATCTGGAAGAGAAATCTTACCTTGTCGGGAAACAACTGAAACCGGAAGCAAGAGCTGATATTATACACGAACTGGCAGAAGCCGGAGTTGTGCCAACCTCAATGATTGATATTTCTGATGGCCTGGCCTCTGAAATCATACATCTGAGTACTCAATCAGGAGTAGGGGCTTTGATTTTTGAGGATAAACTGCCTATTGAAGATATTACAATGCTTACAGCAACTGAATTTAATATAAACCCTATAACAGCGGCACTGAATGGAGGAGAAGATTATCAGTTGTTATTTACGGTAAAACAGGCTGACTTTGAGAAGATTAAGAATCTGTCAGATATTACGCCGATTGGTTATATGACAGAAGAAAAGGCAGTAGACTTAGTATTGAAAAGTGGCACTAAGGCAAGCATCGTAGCCCAAGGCTGGAATCATTTACAATAGTTGTGTTATCTAAAACAACTCCTTATGCAGAAGTTATATGTATTTCTTGTTTTGGGTGTATTATTTTGCAGTTTTTCCGATGCACAAACACCAGACTTCAGAATACAATTGGAACAAATTGATAAGTTTCTTTCAGCAAAATACAATGCGGATACACCTGGCTGTGTAATAGGCATCGTTAAAGATGGAAACCTTATCTATTCTAAAGGCTTTGGAATGGCAAACTTAGATTACCAAATTCCAATGACTCCTAAGTCAATTATTAATATAATGTCTGTTTCCAAACAGTTTACGGCTGCTTGCATTGCATTATTAATAATCGACAAAAAATTATCGCTTACTGATGACATTCATAAATATATTCCCGAGTTCCCCGAATACAGTCAAAAAATTACTGTAGAGCATTTAATCAGACATACAAGCGGTATAAGAGATTATAATGACTTAGTAACAATAACTGGTGGGAGTGCTGAAAACGTAGCCAAGCGTTCGGATGGGTTCGCATTAGTGATTAAACAAAAGGAGTTGAATTTCTCCCCGGGGAATCAATACTCTTATACAAATTCGGGGTATCTCTTACTTTCATACATTGTTGAACGAATAAGTGGAATGTCTTTTGAGGATTTTGCAAAAAAGAGAATATTTGAGCCCTTGGAAATGAATCAAACCTTTTTTTCAGACGAACCCCATCAAATAATCAAAAATCGGGTTACTTCATATGGAAAGGATGAACAAGGGAATTATTTTCCTTTTAATTTGAATGACAACAGAATGGGTTGTGCAGGCTTATTTTCAACTATAGGAGATTTATATAAGTGGGACAAAAATTTTTATGATGGAAAAGTGGGAGGCGAAATGTTTATCGAATTGATGTTAAGCCTGAAACCCCTCAATAATGGAAAAGAGAATGATTATGCTTTTGGAAATATTATTGACAGGCACGAAGGGTTTAAGGAAATTAATCATTCAGGCGGTCTTTTGGGCATCAGGTGTAAGTTATCAAGATTTCCCACCGAAAAACTAAGTATTATTTATCTGGGTAATGGTAGTCAAGATGCGAGTAATGAACTGTATTCAATTGCGAGTTTGTTCTTAATTAATAAATCTTTGTCGGTAACTTCTACAACAAACAAGCCTTTGATTGCACTAACCGATAAAATGGAATTGCCAAAAGACGAAATGAAAAGAGTTACAGGGTTGTTTCGTTTTCAAGAAGGAAACTTATTAGCTCAAATAAGTCTGAATAATAAAGGATATTTGGAATGGCAAATAATAAGCAGAAATGATAAAATGCGGCTTTATACTGAAGCAAAAACAGAGATGAAATTACCAAACGGACAAACAATTAAAAGTTTTGAAAATAATCCTGATTCGCTTCTTCTCATTACTAGAAGTGGAAAAATAATTGGAGGCAGACGATTAAAGTGTGTTTCAGAAAATAAACTTGCTGATTATACAGGTAATTATTATTGTGAAGACTTACAGAAAAACTTAGAAATAAAAAAGGAAGATGATAATCTGATTTTTCATCTTGCAGGAGTGACCGTCAAACAACCATTGCTTGTGGAAACTAATCAGCTTCAATTCAATCATCCTTTGCTTGGCTTAGTTACTGTGACATTCAAACTGAATAAAAAAAATGTTTTTCTTTTGTTATCAACTGAACGTACAAGTAATTTGAAATTTGTAAAATCCTGACTTAACTGCATACAATATCGTATTGTGAATAGTTGGGCCGATAGTTGTAAACGCAACATTTGTAATTCTATTGGGCATTTGTGCAAATGTTTGGCTTAGGTTTTTCAAATGCCCCACCATCGCCAATTCTAGCATTTATATACGCAATGTACTATTACCTAAACATTCACTGTAAATCTTACCTTTTAATTATTATCACCTGCCTGAGCAATGCCCTTTTTGCGCAGGTGAGTCCAATACCGGTTGCGCATCCTACTGCCCAGAGTATTATTGAACAGGTGAAGAAGAAATATGCACCCGATAAACGGGTTGCGGTTTTTCAGGTAGAGCTGGATAGTAATTTGCTGGTTGGCAAAACCAACCTTCCTTTGGCAAAAAAGGAATTATTGAGCCGCTTAAAAAACAACGGATTTACCTTAGAGGAGCAAATAAGAGTACTACCCAATGAAGCTGAACTGGAAGGCAAAATCTATGCTTTGGTAAATGTTTCAGTGGCCAATATCCGTACAATGCCCAAAGAGTCGGCGGAATTAGCTACGCAGGCATTACTAGGTACGAGTCTGAAAGTACTGGACAAAGAACGCAACTGGTACATGGTTCAGACACCCGACAATTATATAGGTTGGGTAGACGGTGGTACTATCAAACGCAAGATAAAAACTGAGTTGGATGCCTATCAGAGTCAGGCAAAACTGATGTTTGCCAAACCATTCGGATTTGCTTATAGTGAAGCAGATGAAAATGCACAGACTGTTTCTGACCTTACCTGGGGAGATTTGTTTGTTGTGAAAGATACTTTAGCTGATTTCTATGAAATAGCCTATCCTGATGCACGCAAAGGATTTATCCTGAAACGTGAGGCAATATCCTATCAGGAATGGAAAAAAATAACAACACCGAGTTCTGAAGCATTGACTAAGACGGCTTTTCGTATGATAGGCTTGCCTTATTTATGGGGTGGTACATCCTGGAAAGGTGTTGATTGCAGTGGCTATATGCGCATGGTTTACCAGACCAACGGCATTTTATTACCAAGAGATGCTTCACAACAGGCATTTGTGGGTGAAGATGTTGCCTTTGAAAACCTGAGAGTTGGCGATTTGCTGTTTTTTGGTGAAAAAGCTACTCCGGAGAAACCCGAAAGAGTAGTGCACGTAGGCATGTGGCTTGGCAACAACGAATTCATTCATTCGTCGGGTATGGTAAGAGTCAGCAGTTTTGATAAAGACTGTACTAACTATGATGCAGGCAATGCCAATCGTTATCTGAGAGCTAAACATATACTAGGCCTAGGGACAGAAAAAGGGGTAGTTTCATTGAAAAATTGAGGAATATAAATTTATTTGTCGAATCAACACTTATTCTATAATTTTAGCATATCTATTCAAAGCCTATAACGACAATCATTTACATGAAAAAATCAATTGTTTTTTCTCTCGCTGTTTTATTACTGGCCGGTGCCTGTAGACAAGCCCCCAAAGCACTTCCGGACGAAGAATATGCTAAACTAACGGACGATGACAAGCGCAAAGTAGAACATGCAGTTGATGGGATACAATTAGCCGACCCGGATTTAGAGGTAACACTTTTTGCTTCTGAACCGATGATGATGAACCCCACCAATATGGATATTGATGCCAAAGGCAGGGTATGGATTTGTGAAGGCTATAATTATCGTAATAAGCTTAACCCTCAGAATCCTTACAATAAGAAAGGTGACAGGATTCTGATATTGGAAGATACAGATAAGGACGGTAAAGCAGACAAGACTACAGTGTTTTATCAGGGTGAAGAAATCAACTCGGCTTTAGGTATATCAGTATTGGGCAATAAGGTTATTGTATCATGCAGCCCAAATGTTTTTGTATTTACTGATGAAAACGGCGACGATAAAGCAGACAAGAAAGATTTGATTTTTACAAACCTGAAAGGAAATCAACATGACCATGCCATTCATGCTTTTAGTTTTGGGCCTGACGGAAAACTGTATTTTAACGGTGGAAATGAAGTAGAGACATTAAGTGATAAAAATGGCGTTGAACTCAAAGACGATTTAGGCAGACCGTTTTCAACTTATAGACAAGGAAAGGTTTTCAGATGTAATGTTGATGGCTCTAATGTTGAGATTCTGGGACATAATTTCAGAAATAATTTTGAGGTAGCTGTTGATTCATACGGCAGAATGTGGCAGTCGGATAACGATGATGATGGTAATAAAGGCGTGCGTATCAATTATGTGGTAGATTATGGTAATTACGGTTTCAAGGATGAAATGACAGGCGCAAGCTGGCAGGAGCGTCGTACGAACTGGGAAAGTGAGATACCGCTGCGTCACTGGCATTTGAATGACCCGGGCGTAATGCCTAACCTGTTACAAACCGGAGCAGGCTCACCAACCGGAATGATTGTATACGAAGGTGATTTATTGCCGGAGAAATACCGTAATCAGGTAATTCACTGCGATGCAGGGCCGAATATTGTGCGTTCGTATGCAGTTGAAAAAGATGGCGCTGGTTTTAAAGCAACAATCAATAATATACTTGATGGTTCAAAACGTGATCAATGGTTTCGTCCTTCAGATGTGGCAACAGCGCCTGATGGTTCTATTTTCGTAGCCGACTGGTACGATCCGGGTGTAGGTGGCCACGCAATGGGAGATAGTCTTCGTGGACGTATTTATAGAATTGCCCCTAAAGGAGAAGATTATTCAGTGCTGACTTTTGATTTTGAAACTCCTGAAGCTTGTGTAAAAGCATTGCAGAATCCGAATTTATCAGTACGTTATTTAGCATGGACAAAACTCAATGGCTGGCAGAAAAAAGCAGAAAATGCCCTGATTGATTTATGGGAATCAGATAATTCTCGTATGCGTGCCAGAGCCTTGTGGTTATTGGGTAATATAAAAGGAGAAGAAAGAAAATACATTGATGCAGCTTTGGCAGATAAAGACGAAGACATCCGAATAACAGGGATTCGTCTGGCTCGTGAGTTGAAAATGGCAGATATTGCTATGCTGAAAAAACTTTCGGAAGACCCATCGTCTCAAATCCGTAGAGAAGTTGCCTTAGCGCTCCGTCATAATACAAGTCCGGAAGCGGCGGATATCTGGACGACCCTTGCTACACAATATGATGGTAAAGATCGCTGGTATTTAGAGACTTTGGGTATTGCTGCCGATAATCAATGGGATAGCTTCTTTGCTAAATACATTGCCCGTATAGGAGATAAATGGAAAGTTGACAATAGCGCAAAAGATTTAGTATGGAGGAGCCGCTCAACGGATAATGTTTATCGTCTGGCTGAACTGGCTAAAACTGCCACAGGTACTGATAAACTGCGTTATTTCAGAGCCTTTGATTTTCAGACAAGCTCGGATAAAACGAAGGTATTGTTAGGTATGTTAGAAGGTGGCAATGCTCCTGCTGATATTAAGACCCTGGTCTTTAAACATCTGGATATTGAAAGCGCCAAAAAAGACCCATTATATGCCAGCTTGTTACCAAAAGTGTTGGCAGGTATTCAAAATCCGACAGATTATCTTGACCTTGTGAAGCGTTATCAGTTAAAAGACCAGTCAGCACGTCTGGTTAATATGGCTATGACTGATAGTTTATATGGGGGAGAAGCGGCCAGAACACAGGTAAGAATCAATGGTATAGGGGAGTTTCAGAAGCTGACCAAGAGCAAAGACGAACAAGTTGTGCTGAAAGCCATTAATATGTATGGCAGTGTTGATGATAAACCTGTTACAGATTATCTGATTAGCCTGTTTAATAATAAAAACCTTAGTCTGGAGGTAAGGGAAAGAGCCATGCAAGCAATGAATGGCTGGAATAGCGAAGAGATTTTGTGGGATTTGGTAAAAGCCAGAAAAGTACCTGAAGAAGTAATGCCTATTGCCAAAAAACTATTGCTGGGCACCTGGCATGGCGATATCCGTACAGAAGCCATGAAAATGTTTGGGGCTGATGTAGATAAATCTTTTGGTAATATAAGCGATTTGGTAAAACTGACGGGTGATGCGAATAAAGGCCATGAGGTATTCAAGATGTATTGTGCTACCTGCCACCTTGGCAAAGGTGAAGGCGTGAATTTTGGCCCAGCTTTATCAGAGATTGGCAGTAAGTTGACAAAAGAAGCTTTGTATTCGGCTATTATTAATCCTAGTCAGGGTATTAGTTTTGGTTTTGAAGGCTTTAAGGTAAAACTAAGAAATGGTACAGAAGTAGACGGAATGATTCTGACCAAAACGGAGAATGAAGTAACGATGAAAACTTTAGGAAGCGCTACGCCAACTACCTATAAACGTTCAGAAATTGCTTCGATAGATGCACAAAAAGAATCATTAATGCCTAAATTCTCTCTCCAAAAGCAGGAATTTGTGGATTTGGTTGAGTATTTATCGACTTTGAAAAAATAGCCCACCGTGTCACGCCTCTACTCGGACGAGTAAGGGCGTGGCACGGTTAATTGGGGAGAATGTGAGAATTAGAAGAATGTTTATTAAAAAAGTAAAGTCCTTAATTGCCTAACCGTGCCACGCTCTTTATTTGGATGAGTATAGGGGTGATACGGTAAATTAAAATGAAACCTAAAATTACATTAGAATATTGCCCGAAATGCCATTGGTTGATGCGTTCGGCATGGATGGCACAGGAGCTCCTGACTACCTTTGAAGAAGAACTGGGAGAGGTAAGTCTGCGTCCTAGCGAGATAGCAGGTAGTTTTAAGGTTTTGTTGAATGATGAGGTAATATTTGACCGCAAACGTGAAGGACATTTTCCGGAAATCAAGGAACTCAAACAATTGGTAAGAGACCTTGTAGCGCCGGAGAAATCTTTGGGGCATAGTGATAGGAGATAGCGTTGATAAACCGAAAAAGGGATGAGGTAAAAAGGAGTATTTAACCGAAAAATGTAAAATTTAAAACAGAAAAATGTAAAAGGTTATATCCGGCAACAGCAAGTTCTTATAGAATACCTCATAAAAACGTAGAAACTAAAAAAAGGAACAAGAGCATTGTCTCAATTTGTTCCTTTTTTAGTTAAACCTTTTTTTGCTTAAATCCTTTTTCGGTTTTAAATTTTACATTTTTCCGGGCGGCGTTCCGCATTTTTCGGTTTATAAAACACACTAATCATAATTCGGAATATTCTTTCCCAGAATAATGTCTCGTTTGCCTATCCAGACACCCTGACTGTTTTTAGTGAGTTTTATGATACCGCTTCCACCACGGTTTTCGTCTCTGGCGATTTCTTCTTTGCTTAAAAATCTGTCTCCCTCGAAGCGATACTCATCAATGTAATACTCGTTTTTATTGGGTTCTTTAATAATCGGGTGAATATGTGCCGGAATGGTAGCATTAGGGTAGGAGGCAGGCCTTATGCTGATAAACTTATACCTGCCTGTATTGTCAGTTTTTATCCAGCCACGAAGTTTGCCATTACGTTTGGCACATTCTTCATCTGTGCCGCGTGAATAATTCCCTTTGGCATCGGTATGGTATACATACATAATTACATCAGAAGCAGGCGTTTTGCCATCTTTCTGATAAATGAAACCCGTAATCTCCATTGGTTCGCCCTCCTCATCTTTATCCGAAATCCGGGTTTCCCAGGATAGTTTCGTGGGCATACCTTGATAAATAGCTTCGCAGCATTCGCAAGGACCGCCTATTTGTTTTTGGGCGGATAGTCCAAAGGGCAGTAAAAGTGCTAGAATTAACTTTTTCATAATTGTAGATGTTTAAATTGAAAAATTGTCTGAACTCGGATTTACCTGATTGCTCTGATTAATATGATTTTATAAAGGAGTAAAGAATAATTAATTCTTAATTGACTCAATCGGTGAAATCATAAAATCAGATAAATCAGAGTTCAAGACGAGTTCACTCAATGAATCAGATTCTCTTTATAGTTGCGGCTCATGCGCAGTACTTTGGTGTTTTTCAGCAGTACAGAGTAATCTCCGTTGAAATGAGATTGGATTTCTTTGATAAAATTGATATTTACGATAGTTGAGCGGTGAATACGGACAAAGGTCTTAGGATTGAGTTTTTGCTCAAAACTTGAAAGCGTTTCGTATAGCAAGTGCTTTGATTTTTCGGTTTGCAGGCATATATAATTGCCCTCTGCTTCTATATACATCAGGTCAGCAGTTTTTAATAATTGTATGCGGCCGCCATCTTTTACTGTCACAATTTCGGGATACTCAGTCTGAGTAAATTGTTGAAAAAACTGACTGTATTTATCGAAAACATTGCTCAAATCTTCTTTATTGGTCAGTTGCAATTGTTTCAATGCTTTCTGGAAGGTCTTATCAAAACGCTCTTTATCAAAAGGTTTTAAAAGATAATCAATAGCATTGGCCTCAAAAGCCTGAAGGGCATAATTATCAAAAGCCGTAACGAAAATAATCAATGGTAGTTTTTCGGCATTAAGGCTTTTGGCTAATTCTATGCCGTTCAGTTCCGGCATCTGAATATCAAGAAAAACCAGATTAGGTTGGTGTTTTTCGATGGCGCTCAATGCCTCTTTCCCATTTTTGCACACCGCCACTACTTCAACGTGCTGATAGTCCTGCAATTGTTTTTGCAGTATATCCCGGGCTATTGATTCATCGTCGGCTATTAGAACTTTGATATTCATTTTAGAAGAGGTAAAGTGATGGTAACGGTTATCCCATTTTCGGGAGCATTGCTCATTATATCGAGCTTTGCTTCTTCGCCAAAAAGATTCTTCAGGCGCTCCTGTGTATTCATTAATCCGATTCCGAAATTGAAAGGGTGAAAAGTCTCAATCCCATTATCTTTTACCATCAATTTCAGTATGTCCTGCCCATTCTGTGCAGAAATCTCCAGTTTTCCCTGCTTTGCAAAAGGCTCAATGCCATATTTTACAGCGTTTTCGACTAAGGGTTGCAAGAGCATGGGCGGTACAAATGCTTTTTGCAAGTCGTTGCTGATGGAAATCTGATAATCGAGGCGTTCTTCAAAGCGGACTTTTAAAATATCTAAATACAATTGCAGTAAATGAACTTCATTTTTAAGAGGAACCAAATCATCATTGTTTTCTTTCAGGCTTAAACGTAATAAATCGCTTAATTTCATCAGCATTCTGGTGGCTTTTTCAGTATCACCTTTTTGCATCAGGCCGATAATATTATGATGTGTATTGAATAGAAAATGCGGCTGTAACTGCATTTTCAGAAAACCTAGCTTGGCATCAGATAATTGCTTTTCAAGATTGACTTTATCTACCTGTGCCTGCTGAAACTGCCGGAATATAGTATAGGCTTTATGGGCAGCCAGTATAATCCAGTAATTGACAAATTCGTTGAACAATGAGACTGATAAATTTCTTTTAAAAATAATCCGGAACTGGGTTTGCCCGATAAACATATCCCAGAGAATGGTAACAATAACCGAATAAACCACTACTGCCAGAAAACTGGTTGCTAATGAAATAAGCAGGTTATAGAACAGGTTTCTAAAAATATGAGGCGACTCCAAAGGGAGTTTTTCACCTAACCAGAAAACAAAAAAGGTAATAGGGATATATAATAACCATTTGATTTTGAAGATCAGGGTGTCAGCCCAAACTATCTGATTGCCCTTTAAGGCACTGAATAGCAGGTCCTGACCTATCATTAACAGGGTAACGATGAGCCAGAATGCAGGAATCAGGTAGTATTTTAATTGCTTGATTTTCATTCTACTGGTTTCTTCTGAACTCTATTGAGCGTATAGTTAAAAAGTTCGTTGCCTGTCAGTAAGTTTTTGTCATTGTCTAAGAAAAATAATACATTATCGTCTCCCTTCATTAAATAGATAGTTTGTTGGTTATCTGCTTCCAACTCAAAAATAATGGCATCAGGGTCTGTTTTTGTGCCTAGGCTGATGCGCCAATTGCCTTTGCGAATGGCTTGTCTGAAAAATGAACCCTCTAAAACATAGTTTGTCGGGGATTGCGAATCAGGGTTCTGGTAAAGGTCAAGCCCCCACTTGGTTTTGAAACATTCAGGTGAAACTTCTCTTTTTAACACGACTGCTAATTCCTGACAGGCACATCGGCCTTCAAAAATTCCATATACACCTTTACCTGATGGAATAGGTTCTGGAGAAGTAGTGATATACGGCTCGTTTTCTACGCCATTTCTTTGAGAATAAGTTTCAAAACAAGCTAAGCCTAATATAAATATCAAAATAATATTTTTCATAATCTATCAGGGTTTTCGTTTACTGAATGTATAACTATGACCAGCATTCCCTATCATCAGATTTCTCTGGCTGTCTAATAAATGAATAAGATTATCATTTAATTTTACAAAAAGCAGGTTTTTATCTGGTTTATGGATTGTTAGTTGATACACCGTAGCATTAGGTTTGGTTTTAGTGCCTTTCTGGATAGTCCAGTGGCCTTCAAATTCTGCCCTTTTTTCTTTCATAAAACCACTTGTATTGGGTCTGCTTACGCCATATTGATAGACTAATTTCACGAGTGCGGGCGCATTATCTTTTTGAGGGTAAAGCGTCATTGTCCATTTAGTAAAATCACATTCCGGCTCGTTGGCAACGCCTAAAAAGGGTTTAAGAATATTGCCGCAAGGGCTTGTGCCTACATAAGTAGCAAAAGGCTTAGCATCCTGAGCGTAGAGGCTTAGAATAGTACAATGAAAGCAGATACTATTGATGATGATATATTTGAGATAGTTATTCATATCAGTATTCTCTTTTTTTACCGCTTTTGTCAGTTAATACAAATTTAGTTCCTTCTTTACCTGTTAGTGCCTGTAGCCCTAATTCGGTTGAGTTGTTGAGTAATACTAAACCAGAACCGTTTTCGTTTGCCCCTATTTTTACCCTGATAGTACCCGTTTTGTCAATCAATCTCATAATTACCTCACCATCATCTTCTGTCTTGATTGAGGCTCGCTTTACACCTGCTTTATCGACCAGTTCAAATTCTTTTACTCTGATTTTATCGAAGTTTTCCTCAGCGGGTTTAGCTGCAATAAAGAGGATTAACAATAAGTTAAATGCGCTGAATATTATTGGCAATCGTTGATTTTTCATTGTTTTATACGTTACGGTTGAAAGACTAAAAATTTAATAATGCACTAAAATCCTCTTTTCCTGTATCGAAATTGATGATTTTTTTTGTAATAACACGTTTTTTATAGGCAAAAATGGTATTCTTTACTTTAGGATTAATTTCATATACTCCGGCGGTTTCTGCATCAGTAGGAGAGTGTATAAAGGTAAACGCTACATTCTTCAAATCTAATTTTCTGGTGTAATCGCCTAACTTTTGTTTGAGTAGTGTTTCACTTTCATGCCGGGGATTCATAAAGACAATAAATGTTTTCCAGTTATTGGCGTTTTTGGTGAGATATTGTGCTTCGAGAAAACTCAACATCTTTTCATAATTCTGCAAATCATCGTTTATCCAGATTATCAAGCCATCGGTTCTGGTACCATATTTACACATAGGGCAGGTTTTGGTGCCTTTGTCTTTGCCTGATACGTGATACGGGTCAAAAGCAGGAGCGTCTGCACCTATGACAAGGCCGGAATTTTGTGCCGCTGTATTAAAGAAAATAGCACATAGCACCACCAGAAGACTGAGCCGGAGTGATTTGATAACGGAAGGTTTTTTAATGAGGGGAAAAATGAGTAATAGCTTTTTCATATACATTTATGTTTTAATGAACAAATGTATAATAGATATGATACCTGCTAAACAGGATTATGATAAGGCGATGGAATGATAGGCTAAGATGTGGGAAGTATGTGAGGAAAACCTTACTGTTCTTAATTAAGGCTTTTTGATTTGTTTAATCCATTCTTTAATGAGTTCTACGCTTTCTTTATGGGTAGTTTTTCGACCTACTTCGGGCATCATTTCGCCGGGGTCGGTTGATTCGATGCGGTATAATAAGATAGATTCGTCAGGCTTGCCCGGCATAATATCAAATTTAAGGTTACCCGAACCGCGGCCAGCAGCTACGGGAGTTTTCAGAATGCCCATAGCCAAAGGGTCAGTTTCATGAATGCTTAAATTTAGACCGGAGGTCTGGGCAGGGCCGCCTAAGCGATGGCAATGGGCGCAGTTAATGTCTAACCATATGCGTGCTCGCTCGTCTATGCTTCCGGTTTCAGGCATGTTCCAGACGGGGGCTTTAGGTACTTGTTCTATTGCTGGTAAATCTTGCAGGATGCCTGTTTTCTGCCAGGCTACTAACTGGTTTTCAGTATTTTCAGGTAGCCCCCATGCTCTGTAAGCGCCATTCATTTGCCGGGCAGATGGGCCAATGGGCATCATCCGTTCGTTACGATTATGGCACCCTTTGCATTGATTCAGGTTCGGGATACTGTATGCGTGCTTTTTCTTTTTTCCGTTTAAATCAATATAGCTTACCTCTTTGGTATCACCTGCTACTTCCAGATAGGCCTCGGTTTGTTCGTCATTCCAGACATAGGCTAGTGCCTTCCAACCATCGGCTTCGTGAATTAATAGTCGGGTTTCCATGATTCTCCGGCCTTTGTTGGTGTTTCTGAAATCGATGGGATAATAAAAGGTTTTGATAAGGGTTGTACCTACCGGGAAATCCAATACTTCTTTATCGTTGTAGGCAACTTTTGCCCCCTCGGGCAGTTTTACGAAACGTAGTTTTTCAGCATAATCGCTGAAAAGGGGCGTATTGAGCGAAAATGGCATTACACCCCTGGCAGGTTTCTGTTCGGCTATATTGCCTTCAAAAAAGGCATATTCCGAGAGTTTTTCCCTGAGTATACTTACTTTGTTTTCCTCTTGAATAGCTTGCGGATTAAAGGAAGACAAGCCAAATATGCCCAGGGCGAGTATTAATAATAAGAATCTTTGCATTGCTAGTAAAGAGACCACTGAGATAAGTCAGTGATATGTGTTTAATCAATTTTTGCCATTTTCAAACTCTCCAGACTACAATCATGTGCTGAGGCATCACGAGAAACATTCTTGAAATTATGCGCTACATCTAAATTGGCAAACGATACATTTTTATTGTTTTTGAAGCACAAAACTTTAGCAGGATTTTTAGCATCTACAATGCCATCCCATTGGATATGGGGTACATTTTTACCGAATTTCAGCTTAAATCTATACATTTGTCCGAAACGGCCTTTCCCTGTGGTTTTCACATGTTTGCGTTCAAACACATTGTCGTGAATGTTAATGGCTTCGGGATATGGATAATAAGTAGGATCCTTGATAGGATTTTCAGTAGTAAAATAAGAGATGATACCCGTGCTTACAGATTTGTTATTGATAATCTGATTGTCGAAAATCTCAACATTGTTGGCAGCTAAAATCAAAATTCCGGTGCCGTCCGGTACCTTACCCACAATATTACCTTTAGGGGCAAAATTACGCAGATTATTATGATGGATATTGTTTTTATATACACGGGTATAGCCTCCCTTTTTCAGAATCAAATCAGGCAAATCAAATACCAGAATACCACCTGTGTTTTCTGTTGCTTCGTTTTCATACACATCGGCATTCAATGAGTTTTCAATTTCAATACCGGCTACATTATGGTATGCCCTTGATTTACGCACTATAATATCCTTCGACTGCCCGACATAAATACCGGCATCAGAAGCGCCGATTGCATCGCAACCCTCAATCAAAACCTTTTCGCATTGCACAGGATATAAGCCATACGAACCATTTTCTTTTTTAGGGGGACCTGTCCATTCAGTTTTTACATTTCTGAAAGTAATCCCTTTTACATTCATGGTTTTTACGGCATCGCCTTTGCTATCCTGCACCGTTAGGTCTTCGATAATGATGTTTTCTGCATTAGAAACCCTGATTCCTTCAGCGCCCTCTGTTTGTCCTTTGAACGATAGAATGGTTTTATCTTTTCCTTTTCCTTTGATGGTGATATTCTTTTTCCCCTCCATTGAAAGGCTGGCCGAGAAAACAAAAGTACCCTCATCCAATTGAATGGTTGTACCGTTTTCAGCCATAATAAACTGGGTTTGATAGCGCTTTTGCACATCTTTCTGGGCAAAACCTGCTGAGGCAATTAAAAGTAAGCTTAGAGAAAGGGCGGTTTTTTTCATCCGAATATAATTTTGTAATGTGTTAATAATCAATAATTTAAATACAGTTAATGAATTAAATTTTCATCCTCGTACTCGAAGTACAGCCCTGTGTGCTTAACTGTATTGTTAGCCAGTTTCATGAGCGGGGTAAAACCACCA
>CALRLS020000048.1:0-17554 GCA_943368815.1 Cyanobium sp. NIES-981 | reverse complement strand
ACGTTTTTGTTCTTCGCTACCATATTTATAGATGGGGAACATGACAAGAGAACCCTGAACGGAAGCTGTAGAACGCATGCCTGAATCACCTCTTTCTACTTCCTGCATCATAAGGCCATAAGAGATATAATCCAATCCCTGACCGCCATATTCAACCGGAATGGTTGGGCCAAACACGCCTAAATCTCCGAATTTCTTTACCAGATGTTCAGGGAAAACACAGCGCTGGGCTGCATCCTCAATGATAGGAGAGATTTCACGCTTTACAAAATCACGAACCGCCGAACGAATCATTTTTTGTTCTTCGGTCAGCAAATCATCTATTTCATAGAAATCAGGTGATTCAAATTCGTCCTTTTTGCTGGAGCGGTGGAATGTTTGTTCTGAAGCGGTCATCTTGGTAATAATGATAGATTGGTGCTTCAAATGTAAGCAATCCTATAAAGTAGTCAAATATTCACTACTACTTTTTATCATTTACTTATTTGGGTTGAATATATTATGGTTTCGTTAAATTGTGATAATTTTCCGGGAGTGAATTTGTTTCGCTAATATTAGTGCTTATTTTTACAGAAATATTTAGCACCTATACCCTAAAGATAATAAACTAACGTTACAGAAGTACATTTACGTCGCTGCTGCGCTGTTGCTAAAAAAGTATGAGTCCGTTTCTAATCTTAAGAATATCGCTGTGTATTCTTTTCTTTCATGCATGTTGCCATGCTCAAGTCAGATTTACTCATTTGCCAGAAGATTTACAACTCTTCCCAAGAGATAGTAATAATAAGGCTGTAGTTAATTTTGCCGGAGTTATCGAGCCTTCGGATTTTAGAAAAATCAGTATATATGTAAAAAAAGACAATGATTTCCTTTTTTATCATGCCTCTCCTTTAAGGACGGATTTTTTAAGTCCTTTTCCATTTCAGTTTCAGGTTGAAATACTAGCACAACCCTGTGAGTATAATTTCAGGATTTACTTGCATAACCCTTCAGGTGATTCAATCGAAGTTTGCAGAAGAGAACGGATTGTTTGTGGAGATATTTATGTTTTATATGGACAATCTAACATTGTAGCTTTAGCGGATATAGATGAGCTACATAGAGGTTTAGATGACAGATTGTTAAGAAATTTTGATTTTGAAAATAATGACCATCAGCTTTCTTCTTTAAAATGGTTTACAGCATTGCAACCCTATGGTCATGTAGGCGGAATTGGACTGCCTTTGCAAAAGCTGATTCTTCAAAAATATGGGATTCCTACCTGTATTATTAATGGCGGAAAGGGGGGTTTAAGTATCAAACAATTGAACGACAGAGTAGCACATAATCCAACAGCATTATGGACTATTTACGGCCAATTATATAGCCGTGTGCTACATGCTAATGCTATCGGGAAAGTCAAAGGGGTTTTATGGAGGCAGGGTGAATTTGAGGCATGTGGTTATTGGGAAGATGTTGATAATTATCCGGCTCAGTTTACAGATTTACATAACAATCTGAACTCTGATCTGGGCGGTTGGAACAAGTTTTATAACATACAGATTGCTATACATGGCTGTAGTTTTTCAGAAAAAGCAGGAGAATTACGCGATTATATGCGAAAAACTAAATATTTGTTTGATGACATTGAAACTTTAACAGCCTTGGGAGTACCCTTGGTAGACGGTTTTCATCATTCAAGAGAAGGTAACCAACAAATTACCAAAGAGGTGTTCGACCTAATTGAAAGAGATATTTATGGAGCTCCGAAAAATGCTGAATTGCATCCACCGGATATCCAGAAAGTTTACTATTCAAGCGTTGATAGCACTATTACGCTTGAATTTGAACAAGGTCAACGAATGAATTATCCTGCTGATACCAATATTAATTCGATGTTATGGCAAATGAAAAACTATTTTTTTGTCAATTCTACTACTGGTACCAATAATTATTTAGTCGAAAAAGGGTGTGCAAAAGAAAATAAGATAGTCTTAAAACTCAATTCGCAAATAAATGGTGGATTCTTTACCTATTTACCTTCTTATTCTACCATTGACCCACCTAAACAGGAAATACAGCTAACTAATAGCAGAGGCTTGAGAGCAATCTCGTTTTACCAGTTCCCTATTGCAGACCTGTTAAACAAGCCGGTAATTGATTCAATTAAGTATGTAACAGAAGGAGAATTGAAAATTTTTTTTGATGACTCTTATACCACTATCATTTAAAGAAGTACGAAAGCTAATGATGAATATTCTGAAATTGCAAGAGTCAAAGGACGATTTTATACAGATAATTTACTTCCGAAAGAATCAGAGAAATTATATTATCGTATAAAGAAAATAAACGAATTCTCAGAGTCTGATTACAGTCTGACTAAGGAGCATATTCTGAGTGATTGCAATAATAATCTTATTGTCTTGTCGGGTGTTATTAATAGTGCAACGACAAAAAAGAGTCGAAAAATTGAATCAAGTCAAAAAATAAGAGCCTATGCGAAATACTCTTTCAGAGATAAAGTAGAACTTAAAGCAGGTTTTGAAACATCCAATAACGCTACTTTTGAGGTCAGTGCAACAGGCTGCAAGAATTGAAATCTATATATCAAGCACAATCTGATTTTTCAGAATATCTTCCATGGTTTCACGCTTGCGAATCAGGCTTGCCTCACCGTTATAAATCAAGACTTCGGCTGGTCGGAAACGTGAATTATAGTTGGAAGCCATTGAAAAACCATAGGCTCCGGCATTTTTTATGAGAATAATATCACCTTCTTTTACGGTCGGAATGGTACGGTCTTTACCCAGCGTATCTGTTTCGCAGATATAGCCCACAATATCATATTTCTCTTTTTCTTCACCATCAGGATTCGAGCCGTTAATGATTTCGTGATAAGCATCATACATCATCGGGCGAATCAGGTGGTTTAGACCTGAGTCAACACCCACGAAATTACGGCCGGGATTATGTTTTACTACATTGGCACTTGTTAGTAAGTAACCGCATTCGCTTACAAGAAATTTACCCGGTTCAAACCAAAGCTGTACATCTTTGCCATATTGTGCACAGAATTCGTTGAATACTTTTACTACACTTTTACCCAGTTTTTCCATGTCGGTTACATGGTCGTCTTCTTTATAAGCTACTTTGAAACCTGAACCTAAATCTATGAATTCAAGATTCGGGAAATATTTAAATGCTAATTCGAAAAGCTTTTCAGCAGCATCAATAATTACATTGGCATTTTTGAAATCAGAGCCTGTATGCTGGTGCAGGCCGACTACTTTAAGGTCGTATTTCTGTACTATTTCATAAATCTCATCGGCCTGTTCAATCGATATGCCGAATTTGGAATCTTTATGCCCGGTAGAGATTTTGAGTGTACCACCCTCCATGATATGCGGATTGATACGCAGGCAAATAGGCAATGAATTGCCATAGGTTTGACCAAATTTTTCAAGCAACGGCAGTGAATCGAGGTTCATTCTTAAACCTAATGCTACGGCCTCCTGCACTTCGGCAAAGGCTACACCACTGGGGGTATATTGTATCTGATGAGGCTCGTATCCGGCCAGAATTGCCAGATGAGCTTCCTGTGTCGAAACCACGTCAATATCTACGCCATTCTTTCGCATGAGCTTCATGATATTGATATTTGTAAGGGCCTTGCAGGCATATTTTAGTTTAAGGTTTGTACCTGCAAATGCCACGCGCATTTTGCCGATTTGTTCCTCAACTTTGTTGCCGTCATATACATACAAAGGTGTTCCGAATTGGTTTGCCAGAGACTCAACTGTATAATTCTGAATAGAAAACATAAGATTTGCCGTAGAAACAGCTGTTTAAGAATGAATAATGGAGAGGCGATAAAACCCCACGCCAGCGGGCGACCGTCCCACCCTTCCCCAACAGTAGGGAAAGGAGAAAAAAGTCCCTCTCCCCATTGTTGGGGAGAGGGATTTAAGGCGACCACATAGAGAGAGGGGTATTTTATCTTTAAATATGTCTTTCCGCTTAGAAAGGTAAATCGTCTTTGCTGTCTTCTGAAGAAACAAGGAAGTCAGGAGCTACGGCTTTGTTCGCTGCCGGAGTACTTGCCGCAGGCGTAGCCGTTGCAAAATAGGGGGTCTCGGCTGAGCCGGAACCAGCCTCTACTTTCCATGCTTTTACATCTGTATACCAACGTCCGTTGAACTCACGGCTTTCAATATCAAAAGATACAGTTACTTCTTTGCCTTCTACCAGTACATTCTCACTAATCTTGTCTCCCCATGCCGAAATACAAACTTTTTTAGGGTATTGTCCATCGGTTTCAATAACAAAGTCCTGTTTTTTCCAAACGCCATTTTTACCCTGACCTGTCTGTAAAGGCAATAACTGTACGATTCTACCTGTGATTTCCATCTGATTTAAAATTATTTGCTGAATTAGGGGGCAAAGATACAAAGCAATAGGCAATAAATAAAGCCTGTATCTGCCAAAAAAGTACCTGATTAATACACAACAGTAAGAATAGATTTATTAGATGCTGCAAAACAGCCTAAACCGTTTTTGACATTCGTAGGTATTGGTACTGGTTCCACAAATGGATTACCATCCTGACGGTTGTTGATTCGCACAGCTCTATGGTAATCATAATAATTTTTTTCTGTATTGAGTACTTCTAAAGTGATAATGCTTTTTCCGCCTGCAAAAGTTACGCTATATCTGGTGCCATTTTGAAAGATTGCTTCTGTGCCTAACTCAATAATACCATTTGGGGTCAAAAATAAAGTTCCGTCACGGTTTATATCAGTTTGGTATTGTTCTTGTCTGTTTTCTTCGTCCCAGTAGCCGGTATAAGTTATTATCTGGTCAATAGGCTCAGGAGGCCAGCTACTATTGTTTCGCCATAGATGCATTTTAGATTTAACACTCGCTTTCATGGTATAATAGTTAATCTGGCCTGGCGTATCTTTCCATTCAAAATTAATGCGGAATACCTTTCTTGGTTCATTGAAAAACTCCTCTGAAAGCGTATCTATGGCATAGCTTGTAATGGGGGTGTTTTCTTTTGGTACAATGCAAGTAGCTTCTACCTTTCCTTTATGCGTTTCGGCAGTAATAGTATATGTTTCGCCTGCAACAATCTGAAATTGTCTGGTACTAAGCATATAAAGACCCTCAGTCTTGATGTAAGGGATACTTACTGATTGTTTTTTTGAATCTGATAGAATAACGCTGGCATCTTCAACAACTCCTCCTGTAAAAAAAATAGTGTCCTGACCAACCACAACATAGCCATAACCATTGTTCCGATAAACACCCAATAACGGATTTGAAAGGGTAAGTTTCACTAAGATAAGTGTATCCTGTGGAGATATATAGGCATGTAAAACTACTTTTTCAGTACCCTTAGGAAGTTTGCTATCGGGAACCGTAGTAATTAAACTTTCGCATGAGAACATACCTGCTACAATACCAGTTATTAATATATGGAGAATGTATTTCATGGCTCAATCAGAATTTAAAGTTGTAGGAAAAGGCAGGTACAATAGGGAATAATGAATACTTTTTCAATACGTTCTTGGTTTCAGCTGAAGAATTACCAGTGCTGGTTTCAGTTACAATATCATAAAAGAAAGGATTCCGGCGATTGTAAGTATTATATAAACTAAACTCCCAGGTGCGTTCGTGGTGTTTAAGTTTTTTATGAAACTGAATGCCAAAATCCAGACGATGGTAGGCTTCTGCCCTGAAGGAGTTCTTTTCACCATATTCATTTACGCTCTGGTTGCTCCATTGTATACGGTCTATAATAGTGGGGTTTCGTCTTGCACTATTAAACCTGTCTGTGTATGCCTGATAAGATGAAATGGGTAGTGTCATAGCATTTCCCGTACCATATACCCATGTGCCTGACAGTGTGATTCGTGGACTCAGTTCATAAATACCAACCACTGAAATATCGTGTCGGCGGTCGTATTTCGGATAGAATTTCTTGCCTCCGTTAAGTTCTGCAAATTGCCATTGTGTCCATGAAAGGGTATATCCTACCCAACCGGAGAAACGGCCGACTTTGCGTTGTAATAGCACCTCCCCACCATAAGACCATCCTTTACCTGCCGTCACGTTGTCTTCCCAGTTTACTTCCTGTGCTCCCAAACCATCCAGATTCAGGAATGTTGAGCCTTCTTTATAGGCCAGTATATTATTCATTACTTTATAATAGCCTTCTACAGTCAGGGTCAGGTCCCGGTTCGGGAAATCTTTGGCTATACCTGCAGCTACCTGTTTGGAATTCTGAGGCGCTACACGCTTAGTAGTAGGTACCCATAGATCGGTGGGTAGTCCTATTCCGGTATTAGACAAGAGGTGAACGAACTGATTCATTTCGGCATAAGAAGCTTTTGCTGAGAGGTTATCGGCTAATTTCAAAGCTGCTGAAAAACGTGGTTCAGGACGGACATAATTCCGCTTTTGTGCTAAAAAATAACTCAGGCGTAAGCCGACGTTCATTTTAAACTTATCGGTTACTTTCCAGGTGTCTTCACCATAAATACCTGATTCTAATACATCAATAGGATTGGCCTGTCTGTCCAGATTAGTCTCGTTGCTTTTTAAAACAATGGCCGATGGAATAAAACGATGACGTGTGGCAGCCACACCCATGCGGATAGAATGCTTGTGGTTGGGAAAATAATCAAAATCACTTTTGAGGCCAATATCATTGATTCTTGAATCGTATTTCAAGGTGAAGTTTTCAGAAGCCTGTGCATTATCTACATAAAAACTGCCAATACCAAACTGATAACGGCTCAGGATAAATGAAGTATTGGCAAAGAGTTTTTCGTTAAAAAGGTGATTCCAACGGGCGGTGGCTGTTATATTACCCCAGTTCAGTTTTGATTCATTGCTTTCGGCACTGCTTTCTGATTCCACATAGAACCTATCCTGCCCGAAATAACCACTCAGGTAAACCTTATCTTTCCTGCCAAAATCATAATTCAGTTTGGCGTTTAGGTCATAGAAATAATAGCCCCCGTTATCTTTGGTGTCTCCGGTTGATTGCGCTTTGATAAATGGCCGGGCAACAATATCAAGATAAGTACGTCGACCTGAAACCAGAAAAGAAGATTTGCCTTTTTTGATTGGCCCTTCAAGCGTCAGTCTTGAAGAAATAAGGCCGATGCCGCCTTCACCATGCAGTTTTTCCTTGTTGCCCTCTTTCATGTTCAAATCAATCACCGATGATAAACGCCCGCCATAACGGGCAGGGAAACCACCTTTAGTAAGCTCTACACTTTTGAGTGCATCACCATTAAAGGTTGAAAAGAAACCAAACAAATGGTTGGCATTGTATACGATGGCATCATCTAGTATTATAAGGTTCTGGTCGGCACCACCACCCCGGACATAAATCCCAGATTGTCCCTCAGAACCTTTCTGTACACCAGGCATCAATTGGAGTACTTTCAATACGTCCTTTTCACCCAGAAAAGCAGGAATTTTCTTTATCTGGTTAACAGGTAGGTCTATTTTGCTCATCTGTACCGATTCGCTCACTTTCTCTTCCTGTCTTCGGGCAGATATTACCACTTCCTGCAACTGGTTGGCTGGGGCTAGGTCAATGTTCAGTTCAAGGCTTTTTTGCAGGCTGATTCTTTTTTCAATACGCTGATAGCCAACGAATGAGAAAATGAGTGTAACTGAATCCTGTGCCGGAATAGTGAGCGAATAAAACCCGTAGGTATTAGAAGTTGTAGCAATAGACGAATTGGGCAGATAGACATTCACCCCGATTAATAGTTCCTGACTACCTTTTTCACGGATATAGCCGCTTACAGTAAAGCGACTTTGCGCAAAACAGTTGATAGATACAAAGAGGAAGAAAAAAGTAAATATTCTATTCATAAAAGCGTTTGCGCAAGTGTTGACTCTTTTTATTAACGCTTATTGAGGAGCATTATTGAGCGGTTTGATAAATAGTGCCAATAAGAGATCATTTCTAAAAGCGGCAATGTTGAATATTAGAACATGTTTAAAAATTTTGAATCGACCTGCAAAGCAAATCTTTTTCAGTTATACTGCGCTGCGCTGTTGTATTTTTTCGATTGCGCGTCGAACCGTGTAGCTGCTGGCTACATCTGCAAAATGCGCCCACAGTGCGGACCGCTTGTCTAACCGAAAAATCTGAGCTTTTCGGTCAGAATAACAAAATTTAAACATGCTCTTAAAGGTGGTACTATTGTATTCCGCACATTAATATTTCTTTGAACGAAAGCTATGACCGATAAACTGTCGAAACATAAACAATCGGCTCTCTTTAGTAGTCATTAAATAAACAAGGCGACCGATAAATAAAATTATCAAGGTGCTGTTGGCTTTTATTGGTAGATTTTCCCATTAATGGGGTAGGTAATACCTCGTAAACTGATAATTTCATATTTAACAATAAAAAAAATGGGAAATTTATTGCCTGAGAACCTTATCAATCGACGCTTGTTTATTAAGCAATCGTCGCTCTCTACCATCGCGCTTCTTTCTACATCATTATTTATGGGAGGGTGTGAGGATTTTTTTAAAGCCATTGCCAACAGGCCGGTAAGAAGGCGGATCCGGAATAGTGCAAAAGCACAGGAAATGATTGATATCTATAGAACTGCCGTGAGTATTATGAAAGGACAGGGAGCAGGAGGGCTCGCCCCAACTGATAATAGATTCTGGTCAAAACAGGCTCAGATACATCAGGATTTTTGTCCGCATGGGAACTGGTTCTTTTTTCCCTGGCATAGAGCCTATTTATTTTATTTTGAAAAAATATGCCAAAAACTAAGCGGAAGAGCGGATTTCGGACTCCCATATTGGGATTGGTGTGTCGATAAAAGCATTGATGCTTCGTTTTGGGGAAATTCAAATGCGTTATTTAATCCAACGCGCATTGCCACAGCATCTTCAGTTGTAAATGATTCATCAGTTGGCTTAAGTTTAGTTGATGGTTATTTGGATGAACCTGACTTTAACATTTTTGCCGGAGGAACCGCCTCAACATTACGCCCTAATCAACCAAGAGTATATGGGAATATCGAGCAAACGCCACATAACTATATTCATGGCACATTTGTGCGGGGCGATATGGGATCTTTTATGTCTCCTCTTGATCCTATATTCTGGAGTCATCATTGCATGGCAGATTTGTGTTGGCATGAGTGGAATGTGACACGAAATCACGCAAATACAAATGATGCTGTCTGGAAAAACTTTAATTTTACGATGTTTTATGATGCAGATGGTAATCCAACTGAAGTTTCATCGCTCATGACGACGATTATGCCTCTTATCAGCTACCGATATGAAACCGATATCAATGGATTGGTGAAAATTGATTTGACATCCATCAGGCAAAGGAATAAAATCGACTTTGAAGCCACAAAAAAAATCATTCAGGATGGGTCACAAATTAAGTTTGAGGTAAAAAAACGTTTTAGAGTCGATAAAAAAATTGACTTTGACACTTTTAAAATAGGCTCAACAAGTTTCAAGACAGATGCCAATGATTTTCAGAGGGTCTTTGCAAATGATAAGGAAGAAAGGGTGCTTCTTTCATTGAAGGGCGTAAATGAACCGGAAAGTCCGGATTTGTTTTTAAGAGTATTTATCAATAAAAAGGATGCTTCAGACAAAACTCCTGTAAAGGACCCTCATTATGCAGGGAGTTTTTACTTTTTTTCTCATGGTAAGCACAGCAATATAGAAGAATCGAAGGTAAATTTCGTTGTTGATATAACAGATACAGTGCAAAGGCTTCAAAAATCAGGTGAAATGGGTGATTTGAAGGAGATGAGCATAGAAGTGGTTGCGGTACCGATTGACGGGCGTGATGCTTCTAATGCCAAAGTAAGTATCGAGTCAATGGAGATTGCTATCAGTCCGATAATTATTAACCAGATGAAAATAAAATGAGACTGTTTTTATGGGTATCTTCTTTTACTATTTTATTTTGTTCACTACAAAATGATACCAAAAACCTGTATGCCGTACAAAACTACGGAACAGAAATAAGTATATGTAAAATTGTAATTGATAAGGCGTTAATCATCCATAAGGATAATTTATTTTTGAGGGTGAAACTGGAAAATTTAAAAAAAGAGAAACGGCATTCGATACTTGGATTAAACATCACTGAACTAAAAAATCCAGATTTGGAGCCACTGAGTTTTCATCTTTATCTTGAATTGCCCAACGAAACAATTGATTTGAACAGTTTTTCACTTTATCCGGGTAACCTTGCTGGTAATTTTAATTTTAGAGTGTCGCAGTATTGGCATAAAATTTCAAAAGCAAAGTACGTTAATCTGATTATTAAACTTGAATTGATAGAAAAGCAAAAGCTTTCGGATAAAGTGTTTGTTGAATTCGAAAGGCCGCTATTAAGATAGTGAGGATTGCGGTGTAGATATGTCGAAGTTCAGTTTTGCCAAAATCAGAATTGTGGAATCAGGTAATTTAAACCAATAAATGTGGCGCGACTATACTTGTTGAAGTATAGCCACGCCACATTTGTAATCTTACACAACCATATTAACCCAATTCGCCAATACCTCAGCCTTAAAGGGAGTCTGGCCTTTTATTTCCCCATCAATCACCAATGTCATTGGCTCGGCTTCAATGTTCAATCTCCTTGCTTTCTTATAAATAACCAATGGGGAATGTATGTGCTTGCCTGAGAAAATCAGCTGGAACAATCGGAGCAGATGATAGAAAGACACATGCCTGATTACCAGAATATCCAGCAAACCATCATCTAATGCTGCCAGAGGTGCAATTTTCATGGCCTTGCCTGTGTGTTGGGTATTGCAGGCCAATACAAAACTGAAATTGCCTTCGTATACTTCTTCATCAACCTTAACTTTACCCTTAAAGGCTGTATTCCTGAAAATATGAATGATGGCAGCGATGCTATAGCGTAAGCCACCTAACCAGCGGAGTTCTTCGGAAGTCATATTGATATTCGATACTAATCCCCAGCCAATGACATTAAAGCCATATATCATTTGTTCGTTTGCCGGAGCCGTTGGGAATTGGACCTTAAAAATATCTATCTGCTTCGTATTGCTTTGATGAAATTTCTGTAGAGAGCTTTCCCTGTCCAGGTTATTAATGTCATGGTTAAGGGCTTTGCCACCTCCACAAGGGAATAGTAAAAGGGGAGGAGTATGGCGTTTTTCAGCAATACCATTCGTTACTTCATGCATGGTGCCATCTCCGCCAAAAATTATGATTTTCTCGTATTGGTTCAGGTCTTCCTTCTGCAGGAAATCAATAAAATGACCTTTGTATTCACTTATAATGGTGTTAAATTCATAGCCTGAGAGTTTTTGTTTCAGATACTCACAGGCAGCAAGGCTCTTGCCCGATCCCGAATAAGGATTCACCAGCAAAAGAAGTTTTTCAGGCATTTTTACAGAAGTTTAATATAGGGTTTCTTAGGAATAGATTAAATTTGTTGGAATTTGCCAATAATCAATCCCTAATATTATGACAAAAAAATTATATCTGCTATTATTCAGCTTTTTAATCAGTGCTTCCTCGCTTCTGGCGCAGATACAGTCAGGGCCGATGGTTGGCTACTCCGAAATGCGTGAAGCCCTGCTTTGGGTGCAAACCAAGAAAGAAGCATCGGTTAAGTTTGTGTATTGGGACAAAGAAAAACCAGCTATAAAATATTCGACAGAGGAGGTGAAAACCAGTAAATTGGATGCCTTTGTTGCAAAACTAATCACTGATGAAGTATTGCCCGGTAAGAAATACGCCTACGAAATATGGGTTGACAAAAAGAAAGTTGCAATCAAATATCCGCTTGAATTTCAGACACAAACACTCTGGCAATGGCGTACTGACCCACCGGCGTTCAAATTTGCTGTAGGTAGCTGTGCTTATGTAAATGAAGAGGGATTCGATCGCCCGGGGACACCTTATGGTTCGGAATACGAAATCTTTACGAGTATCTATCAATCAAAACCTGATTTTATGCTCTGGGGAGGTGATAACCTATATCTGAGAGAGGTGGACTGGAATACAAAAACGGGTATTCTGAAACGGTATACACATACACGCTCTTTGCCTGAAATGCAGCCCTTATTAGGGAGCATTCATAATTATGCCATATGGGACGACCACGATTTCGGTCCCAATGATGCCGACAGGGGATTTGTCAGCAAAAAACAAACACTTGATGCCTTCAAGCTTTTCTGGGGGAATCTGAACTATACTTTTAAGGATGAGGGCGTTACAGGCTCATTTCAATGGGCTGATTGTCAGTTCTTTTTGATGGACGACCGCTGGTGGAGAACGCCGAATGACCGCACAACCGGAAGCAGAGAGTATTTCGGACAAAAGCAGGTACAATGGTTGGTAGATGCCCTTAAATTTTCTAATGCGCCGTTTAAGTTTGTAGTAGTCGGTGGACAAGTAGGGAATCCGGCAAAGATATTCGAAAACTTTGCTAATTATGAAGAAGAGCGTAATCTGTTGTTTGACCTGATAACTAAAGAGAAAATTCCGGGAGTTATCTTCATCAGCGGAGATCGTCACTGGACGGCCCTATGCAAAGTTGAGCGTGCTGGAGCGTATCCTCTATATGATTTAACAGTATCGGCACTTACCTCAGGCCCTTCAAAACCTGTTAAGGAAGAAGCTACCACACCATATGTAGAGGGCACTACGGTAACCAAACATAATTACGGCTTATTGGAAATATCAGGCAAGCGCACTGACAGGGTATTGAAAATCAATATCTTAGACAAAGATGGCAAGGAACTCTGGACAAGAGAAATAAAGGCCAGTGAGCTGAAATAGGTCACAATATTTTAATAGGCGGGTCTTTATTGGGTTGATATAAAATTAGTATCAAGGAGTAGATATTAGCGTGCTACGCATTTATTATTTCGAGAATGGGCGTGAGGCACGCTAATCTAAGTCAAAAAGACCCAAATCCCATGATTTGGACTGGTCATATCTCAGGCTTCCGTTTTCAACAATAAGCGGGCTTTCAATATTATTATGGTACAAAGCGCCTGTGCCTAAACCTTGTGGCAATGTGTTTTTATATTCGGCTGCAAACTGTGCTATGGCGTTCAGCCCGATGTTTGATTCAAGAGCCGATGTCATCCACCAACCAATCTGTAGTCTTGTCGCAATTTCAATCCATTCCCGGCAATGTTGCAAACCTCCGAGCAGGCTTGGTTTTAGTATAATATATCGAGGCTTGATTTTCTTAAGTAAAGCCATTTTTTGAACGTAATCGCTTATACCAATCAGTTCTTCGTCTAAGGCAATGGGTATGATGCTCTTTTCGTTCAAGTTGGCCATTGCATCAATCTGGTGCGCTTTGATGGGTTGCTCAATACTATGTAATTGATAAGCGCTTAATTGCCTTAGTTTTTCTTCAGCTTCATCTACTGCAAATGCGCCGTTGGCATCCACACGCAAACTGATTTGTTCAGGCGTGTATTGTGCTCTGATAGAAGCCAGAATGCTTAATTCGTCCTGAAAATTAATGGCTCCGATTTTTAGTTTAATTGTATCAAAACCCGCACTCAGTTTTTCTTCTACCTGATTCACCATAAATTCCTTAGTTCCCATCCACACAAGCCCATTAATAGGAATGACTCTTTTGCTATCTACAAAATCATTGTCAAAAATAATCCTTTTACCCCCGTTCATGACATCAAGCAAAGCGGTTTCGAAACCAAACTTGACAGAAGGGAAGGCCTCATCAATCAATTGAGAGAGAATAATATTTAGATTCCATGGGAAAACCTCTAAATCGAGGCTATTGAAAGTATCACAGACATTGTTTAATACCTGCTCAATTTCGGGGACATAATCAATGCTTAAGCCTTGCAAAGGGGCAATCTCACCCAATCCGAAAACCGTTGGATTTTCAGTATCAGATATTTTTAAAAAGAAAGTTTCCTTTTCTGTATAAACACCACGCGAAGTTCCGGCTTCAAATCTGAACTTCAATAAGTGTTTAAACCATTTAGCTTTCAGCCCCATTGAAAAATGCTTAATTTTGGCAAAAGTACAGAAAGTTTTATTTTTTATGCCACAGATAAATGGTTTTGTGTTATTAACCATTAAAAATTGCAAAAAAAACTAATGGACAGGCTCTAATCCGAAAGCAATCATGAGGTTTTCAATATCCCTGGTTTTACGAATAGTATTGTTCCCTTTAACAGTCCTGTTGACTTGCGTGGTACTTGCAAGAAACTGGATGTATGATAAGGGCTTATTAGCCAGTACGCAACCGGACGTATTTACTATTAATGTAGGGAATCTTAATCTCGGGGGTACGGGCAAAACCCCACATGTGGAATATCTGGTCAATCTGTTAGCCGATAAGTACAAAGTCAGTACGCTGAGCAGAGGCTATAAACGCCGGACAAAGGGTTTTGTATTGGCCGATACCACTGCTACCGATAAGACCATTGGTGATGAACCAATGCAATACTACCTGAAATTTAAGGATAAAATCAATGTAGCAGTTTGCGAAGACAGGGTTTCAGGTGTAAACAGAATTCAGGAGGCTTTTCCTGAAAACGACCTGATTATTTTAGACGATGCTTTTCAGCACCGCAAAATCATCCCACACCTCAATCTGCTATTATGTGATTATAACCGACCTTTTTATCTGGACTATCTAGCGCCTGTGGGCAAATTAAGAGATATTCGCCTGAGTGCAGAAAGGGCTCATGCTGTCATTGTAAGCAAATGCCCGGAAGATATTTCTGAGCCGATAATGGCAGACATGGAAAAAGGTATAAGTCAATATACTTTGCCTGAAACTCCTGTTTTCTTTTCAAGGATTCACTATAAAACTATCGCTTCATATAGTGGCAATAGGGCTTTTAGGCCTGAAAATCCTGTGATAGTGTTAACGGCAATTGCAAAGCCGGAAGTGTTTAGGCAATACCTTAAAGAGAAAGGATATATTATTGACAAAACTATGGATTTTCCGGACCATTTTGCTTTTTCGAGAAGAGAAATTGAGCAGTTTTTGGATGTGCGAAATCATTCACAACAAATAATTACTACCGAAAAAGATATGGTAAAACTCAAGCCCTTGCTAAGTGAGCAAGAGCTTGGGAGGTTCTTTTATGTACCGATTGAGGTGATTATATCAGACAAAGATGCCTTTGAGAATTTTATATTAACAAAGGCGGTTAATACTATTTCAAAAAATATCTGAAACCAATTCCTAAACCCGGGCTGGCGCTTAAACCTGTGCCGATATTAAATATATTCTCATCATCAAGCCAGGCGTATCCTACGTTAAAACTAACCAATGATGTAGTTCCCTCAATGGCAAATTTCTCATTGAGCAAATAGATGATTCCGGGTCCGGCACTCAGCGTCATATTTAAGCCCTGCGTACCATTGCCACTCTGAATATCATCCGAAGCTGTATCGAATAAGTAACCAATATTTCCGCCATACTTTACTGAGATTCCCAACTTTTCAGAAATCATTTTATAATTTCTCAGATACACACCCGCAGATATTGTGTGTATGGCACTTGAATAAAACTTGCCGCCAAAATTTGCTTTAGTACCATTGGATGTAATATTGTACCCTGGAGAGAAAGTAATTGAAAAGTTATCTTTTGTAAACTTAGTAAAGGATGGAGAAATACCCAGATTAATGGTATTACTCAGAACCACACTATTACTTTTGGATTGAATAAAATTAAAATTCAGGTCGCCGCCAATAAAACGGGTTCCTTTAGGTATTACTTGTCCGAAAGTTGTGATGGAGATAACCGAAAAAAGGAAGGTGCACAGACGTTTTTTCATGTGAGTAGATTTGTTTTGTTTTCTGAATATTAAATTGCTCTAAAGATAAGGATTGATAGAATGCGATGAAAATAAAAAAACAAATCCTGATTTTACGGTATTAATATATGTTAAATCTCCCGACATACGTTATGCGCGCTATTAGCCGTATATTTGCACCATGCTTCAATCTTATTCAGTAAAATATGCCAATCTCATCAAAGCCAAAGCCAAAGAATTAGGCTTTGATTTTTGTGGTATATCTAAGGCTGAGTTTTTAGAAGAAGAAGCGCCACGCCTGGAAGCATGGCTCAATAAAAATTATCATGGTAAAATGGCCTATATGGCCAATTATTTTGATAAACGCCTCGACCCCAGACAATTAGTAGATGGCGCTAAATCGGTCATTACGCTTATTCTGAATTATTATCCTGAAAAAAAACTTCCGGAGGAGGAAGGAGGTCTGAAATTATCAAAATATGCCTATGGCAAGGATTATCATTTTGTAATGAAAGATAAGCTAAAGGATTTGATGGAAATGATTTCGGAAGAAATAGGAGAGGTGAACGGTCGTGTATTTGTGGATTCAGCCCCGGTAATGGATAAGGCTTGGGCAAAAAAGAGCGGTGTAGGCTGGTTAGGTAAACATACAAACCTGATTAATAGGGAGATAGGCAGTTTTTTCTTTATTGGTGAAATTATATGCGACCTGGAATTGCAGCCTGACGGCGCTATTAAAGATTATTGCGGAACCTGTACGCGATGTATAGATGCCTGCCCGACTGATGCTATTGTGGAACCTTATGTGGTTGATGGCAGCAAATGTATCAGTTATTATACGATTGAACTAAAAGAGGCGATTCCGGATGATGTAAAGGGTAAATTTGAAAACTGGATTTTTGGCTGTGACATCTGTCAGGATGTTTGTCCCTGGAACTCCTTTGCCCGCCCTCATAGTACTCCTGAGTTTAATTTAGACCCTCAACTGGCGGTCTTTACAAAAAACGATTGGGAAGAAATTACAGAAGAACTCTTTCAGGAAATCTTCCGTCGGTCGGCAGTGAAAAGAACTAAACTGGAAGGTCTGAGAAGGAATATAGCGTTTGTGAGGTAGGGGTAGCTAAGATTTAAGCGAATTCTATTGATTTTTCGGCTTCAACTTAAAATCCCTCACATCAATAATATTTTTACAAAAATTATATTCATTGGGCTGATTGGAGCAGATGAGTAACAAGCGGTCTTGTGTGTGCTGTTCTACCTGATTCAGATACCATTCTGTGGCCTGCGCATCAAGGTTAGAGGTTGGTTCATCCAGCATAATAATTGAGCAATCAGAATAGAATGCTAATCCTAATTTCAGGCGCTGTTTCATGCCTGATGAAAAGTTCTTTACTGATTTGTCTTTATGCGGAGCCAGCTGAATGAGGTCAAGCAGTTGGATAGGGGAGATGTGATTTTTGAAAGGCTTAAACTTCTGATGAAATGTCACCATTTCAATCAAAGTAAATTCTTCAATCAGTTCAAGATATGGCGCGGCAATAACGATTTCTCTGAAAATATCATCAATACTGACGGACTTATTATCTGATGTATACGAAATCTGACCTTCGGTCTGCGGTAAGACACCTGCTATGACTTGTAGAAGAGTAGATTTTCCGCTGCCATTCGGCCCTACAAAAGTGTAACTTTCATTGCTTGAAAAAGACAAATTTGTATGAAGGAAAATCCATTCGTTCCTGTATTTTTTACCGATATTA
>CALRLS020000047.1:0-18270 GCA_943368815.1 Cyanobium sp. NIES-981 | reverse complement strand
CTGTTTGGTAGCATTACGGCTGATTGAGCCATGCTCATAAACGGGACAATTAATAAATAAGTGAGGATAAAGTTTTTCATGGAGATTTTTTTACAAATCTCCATTGAAAAGAAACCAAAATCAATCACGGTTTGCCGTGATATTTGAGGTTAAATGTAAGGGTTTTTTTAGAAGGTTGAAACTGCAAACTGTTACCTCCTTCAATTTTACACAATTACCATGAGTCATTTTCAAAAATATCAACCAAATCGCTTTTTAATGTTCCTAGAGATATTACAAAGGCGATTCCACAAAATGCCAGTGCATCAAAACAGCTTGATACCTCATTGGCTCTTGAAGCATAGGGCTCGTGAATGGCTCGTGGAATATGTAATAAAATTACCCAGAGAAATAAGGCAATACTAAATAACATCGATATAGCTCCGCGTCTTATTTTTAAAGTAATAGCCAGACCGGAGCCAATTAATAGTACACCAGCCAGATGTGTCCAGAAAACAGGGTCTGGAAAATAAGATGGGACAAGGGTCGATACACCTTCTGAATAAAGAAAATGAGCTATTCCGAAACTTATCATCGTTATTGAAAAAAACAGAGGCCCGAAAGGAATCAACTTTTCTGAAAGCGAAACGAGAGGTGACCGGGGTAAATCATCTTTCACGAATATGCCTGCCATAACAAACGCACCTCCGGCCAAAGCGAGGCCTTTTAAGGCATTAGTCCAGACTCCCAGATGTAAACTACTATTAATCTCACCAAAAATTTCGAAAGGAATCTGTACGAACAAAAACAGAAAAAGAAAGATATAAGCTAATAATAAGGAGGCTTCTTTTGCTTTTTTACCTGAGATAATAGCCACACCTGCCACAATTAATCCGGCTCCGCTTAAGTAAGCCCATATCGGAAGCAATGGCAGATATGTTTGCCAGGCAGGAAACTGAACAGTACGGAAGTCGGCATACCAGAGCTGTTGGATACCATAGATTATTATAGCAATTCCGTAAAACCAATGACCAATTCTGGCGGGTGTCTTCATCGTTTAGATTATTTTTCCGATAAAGATAGACGGGAGAGGGTTGAATTTACAGCTAAAAGCCATTCAAAGTCCGGCAAAAGCCGTTCAAATAAGGTTTGTCATATTTCAAAAAAATAGGAGCCTAAAGCCCCTATCATATAAAGCGGCTATTTACCAGGAGGCATCGATGGCCTTACCTCAACTTTACTCGGTAAAGTACGGGCAGGCATTTTTATCAAATCTGATACGATTTGTCCGATGTCTTCAGGCTGAATCTTCCATGCATCTTTTTCGCTTGGTGTATGATTATTGAAATAAGTAGCCACTGAGCCGGGCATAATGGTTGATACCTTGATGCCTTCGTTACGCAAGTCAAGCATCAATGCCTGAGTGAAACCAACCAGACCAAATTTACTGGCGTTGTAGGCGGTACCTCTATCAAAGAAATTTGTACCTGCCAGACTGGCGATGCTGATAAAATAGCCTTTTGATGATTTCAGGGCTTCTAAAGCAGCCTTGGCGCTATAGAATACACCCGTCAGATTAATATCTATTGTCTCATGCCATTGCTCCATTGAAATATCCTGAAATGTCACCAAATGCCCTACACCTGCATTGGCAATTACATAGTCGAGCCTGCCCCATGTGTTTAATATTGTATCAACTGCCTTTTGTTGTGATTCGAAACTCCTTACATCAGAAACAATCGGCAAAGCATAACCCTCTTTGATTTTGTTTAATTCTTTGGCCGCTCCGTCTGCTGCTTCCTGCGTGCGGCTGGTAATGGCTACTCTGATACCTTCTTTAATTAATACTTCGGCTACCCCATAGCCAATCCCCTTTGAGCCTCCGGTAACAAGGGCAGTCCGGATAATTGTAGTGTTGTCTGACATAGTATAATAATGAGTTTTATTATCTATAACAGTAGCTAAAGGAAGATAGTTTAGAATTTTCCCTCTTTCAATGGTTTCAACAGGTATTCCAATCCATTCAATTTAATCTCGTACATGGTCGCTAACAAAGTTCCTAATTTCCCTTCGGGGTAGCCTTGTTTCTGAAACCAGATTAAGTAATGTTCGGGTAAGTCGCAGATGAGCCTGTCTTTATACTTGCCAAATGGCATTCGGAAAGTGACTAATTCTTTTATTATGGTGGGGTTCATTTTTGGGTTGGTGGGTTTTACCTCATCCCAACCCTTCTCCTGAAAAAGGAGAAGGGCTTTAAAATCCCCTCTCCCCGGGGAGAGGGTTAGGGTGAGGCGAAGTTACTTCTTCTTCAATTTCATTTCAATCGGATCCCAGTGTATTACTTTCTGGTCGAAATAACTCATGTTACAAGCCAGGGCCGGAGCCGCTGCGCGGAAGCCGAAGATTGGATCTTCGATGGTTTTCTGGCTATTGGCACGCATATTATCAAAGAAATTCTTGAAATGTTTTGCGTGTGCATCGTCACCTTGTGGTGTATCAAATTTAATTTCTTTTACCGGCTCGGCCTTTCTGTCGGCTTCCGAATATTTTGCATTGTATTCTTTCAGGAATTCTGCCTGAGTAGCCTCTGCAAAAGTCGGGAAACTTTCGCCATTACCATAGCCCGGTGCTTTTGGCAATTTGCGTTTGGTCAATGTTAATCCTTGTGCGCTCCATTGTATTTCTCCTTCTGTACCCACCACACGGGTTACGTTTTTAATAGCCCCTGCATTGGCAAAGTTTACTCTCAATACAGCCTGGAACTTGGTATGTTTTTCAGTCTGAGGATAATCCAACACAGTTACAAGCACATCAGGAACATCGCGACCATCTTTCCAATAACTTAATTCACCTGATGAGAATATTCTGTTTGGCCCTATGGCTCCGGTTGCATAATGCATACCTGTAATCAGGTGGACAAATAAGTCTCCGGCTACGCCTGTGCCATAATCACGGTAGTTTCTCCAACGGAAAAAACGGGTAGCATCAAACGGACGTTTAGGAGCATCGCCTAAAAATCTATCCCAATCAATGGTTTGCGCAGAGGCATCAGGCGGAATAGAATATGTCCAGGCTCCGGTTGCGCTGAAACGATCATAAGTAGCTTCAATAAAATTCAAATCTCCGATTTCACCTGCCTGTAATAATCTTTGTGCTTCGGCATAGGCCGCACCACTAATGGGTTGGCTACCTACCTGCATGGTTTTGCCTGTTTTTTGCCAGGTTTCTAATACTGCTCTGCCTTCGTCAATGTGTTGTACCATTGGTTTTTCGCAATATACGGCTTTACCTGCTTTAAGGGCGGCAATTGTAATGTGGTCATGCCAATGGTCAGGCGTGGCGATTATAACGGCATCAATATCTTTTCGGGCTAATATTTCTCTATAATCTCTGGTAGTGAAAAGGTCTTTGTTATAAACCTCTTTTCCTCTTACCAGTCGTCCGTCATATAAATCAGCAGCGGCTACGAATTCCGCTTCCGGATTCCGTAGGGCGGCTTTGGTATCAGAGTTCCCCTGAATCCCTAAACCGATAGTTGCAATGCGGATTTTGTCGTTTGGACTTACCCTAAGACTTTTAATAATATTAAATGGTTTGGCAAAGGATTCGGCCGCCATAAGCACTGAGGCGGCACCAATACCTTTGATAAACTTCCTGCGTGAAGGTGTCATAATGGATGATTATTGGGGTTAAATACGTGAGGGTATAAATTTAGTGGTAGATTGGTTTTAATGCAAATAAATAGTGCAATGGTAGCGATGAAAACGCATTTTTTGTGGATGGTTTAAAATTATCGTGAGCCGATTGGTGGTATTTCAGATTGAAAGAATAAATTATTTATAAGTTTTGATTTAAAGTACCAATTGGTTGTATAGACGAGTCAGGGTTTCCAGCGGGTCAATACAAAACCCCGGATGGATTTTTGAGGTCTGGATTACAGTACTGCGGGTAGCAGTCAGCCAACGGAAACGGGAAGCGATGGGCAAGACACCGATAGGGCCACCGTTTTTTCCTCCAATGCAGATACGTTCTAATGTACGCAGGTATTCTTCTAATTCATCAACTTCCAGTTTGCAGGAAAAAGCCTTTAATCTTGCTTCGTCCAATTTGTACAGGGCTTGCAAGAAGCCTTTTTTCGGACAATAGAGAATCACCCCTACATTCAGGAATTCTTCTCTTTCGACCTGTGGTACAATCCGGATTACGGCATACTCATATAAGTGATTTTCTTGCATTCTGCGCTTCGTTAACAAAGTTTTCTGAGTGAGCCACTCGTGATTCTAAAAATTGGGCATATACTGCTCGTCTTTCTTCCGGCGATTCGGTAAGAGAAGCATCCTGCAGCCATTCCTCAGGTACTGAAGCAACGATATGGCTGATTAAATGAGATGTCAGTATCTGCCTGAATTCTTCGTCGACAATATCAATTTCTGAAGCAAAAGGAAGCAATACATGGTCTTTTACCTGAACGAACGGTCGTAGCGATTGCTCTTTCCAATTATCCCATGAATGATGAAAATACAGAGAAGCACCATGGTCAATCAGCCATAGCTCTTTATGCCACATAAGCATATTTGTATTGCGAGCCGTCCGGTCAACATTGGTGAGCAGGCAATCTAACCAGACAATCTGTGAGGCAAGTCTGGGACTGATGACATTTAAAACAGGATCAAATGTAATGGCTCCTGATAAATAATGTACTGCCAGATTCAGGCCAACGCTTGCTTGTAGTAAATCCTGTATTTCTTCATCTGGTTCGGTTCTGCCGAAGGCTTCATCAAGATTGGCAAAGACCATTTCGGGCATCCGTAAACCCAAAGCACGAGCTATTTCACCACCAATCAGCTCAGCAATCAGGGCTTTTACGCCTTGTCCTGCCCCACGGAATTTCAGCACATAGAGAAAATCGTCATCAGCTTCAACAATAGCAGGCAAGGAACCACCCTCACGTAATGGTGTTACATAACGTGTTATATTGACTGTTCTTAATTGCGCTTGCTCTTTGTTCATTGGATTGGTTTATGCGTGGCAAATGTATGACGATTTTTTAAATCGTCCTGCCGACGAACAAGAAATTCGAAAGAATTTTATCGGCCAATTGGATTATAGGTAGTTCAATTTAATTAGTTTATATTGAATTGCCATGTCTGGGCGGACCGTCTTTAGGTCGTGGATTGAGTAAATAGAATCAAATTGAGGCTTTAGCGGACGCCGCGCGACCAAAAACATTAAAGTACAGTTTTGGCTAAAGCCAAGGTGTTTTTTGTTTTTTATACCACCAGCTAAAGCAGGTGGCAATTTAAAAATGGTATATATTAAATATGGGCAACTACTTATAGCTATTTTTATATTCACAACAATTGTGAGAGGACGATTTGACTATCCATCGTTACGGAAATCGTCATACATTTAACCCCAAATAATTATCAAACACAATTTTCTCTAATTCCTCAATTGATACACCTTTTACCTTCGCAACTTTCTGATAAATATCAATAATCGAAATATCCTCATCATCAGTTTCAAGAAAAAGTCTTTCTATGGGCATCTCCTGTAAAACTCTTAAGGCATTTGAATCTTCATATAATAAAGCACCGCCTAAAGATAAATAGAAGCCTTTGTCAATCAATTGTCGGGCTATTTCAATTTTGGTATTGAAACCATGTACTATCATTGGCACACGGGGTCTTACTATTTTTTTTATGGAAATTAATTCATTATAACACCTGACACAATGAATAATCACGGGTTTGTTCAGTTCTTCAGCTATTCTGATTTGTTTGATAAAAACTTCTTCCTGCAATGGTAATGCTGCGCCTTTTAATCGGTCAAGGCCACATTCTCCGATAAATTTAACAGCCGGATTCTGAGCTAAGTCGGCCAGTTTATTTAATTGGAGCTTGTATAATTGCTCGCTGATATGCCAGGGATGAATGCCCGCTGAAAGCCATGTGTCTGTATTTTGAAGAGTGAAATCTTCTAAAGCATCTTCAGAATCAGGAATAATCTCGTTGAAAATAATCTGTTCATCGGCTTGTTTTTTCAAAAAATGTGTATGTAAATTGAGCAGCATTTCCCAGGAATTATTAATGATCATCACAAAGATATATGCCCGATTTATCAATTACTACCAAATGTGTGCCTTTCTATGAACTGAGTCTTGACGAACTATATGCGATTTTAGCGCTAAGGCAGGAAGTATTTATTGTGGAGCAGAATTGCCCGTTCCTGGATGCCGACGGCAAAGACCAGATAGGCCTGCATTTAATGATCTTTAATGAAACGCAGAACCTTGTGGCTTATACCAGACTTTTTGATAAAGATGTCTATTATCAAGGCTATACTTCTATTGGCAGAGTGGTTACCTCGCCGAAAGCCAGAGGTGGTGGTTTGGGTAGAGTATTAATGGAGAAATCAATCGAAAAAGTACTTACCCTATACGGAAAAGAACCTATTAAAATAGGAGCGCAGAAGTACCTCGAAAAATTTTATCAGTCATTAGGTTTTGAACTGACAGGCAAAGATTATATTGAAGACGGCATACCGCATATTTATATGATTTATCCGAACAAGTAAAAATGTACTATTATCAATTAAACTATTAAAAATTAATTGCTGTTGGCATAATCTTACCTCTAATAACTATGGGAATACTTAGCTTTTTTAAGAAATCAACCCCGGGAGTGACAATTCCTATTAATCCTTATCGGGATTCTTCAGCCAATTTTATGTACAATTTACTTTTTTGCGATGACTTAAATTTATTTAAGGAAAATGCAGAAAAACCGGAGTCATATCCATTTGATATTTTGTTTTCAGAAGCTAGTTCAATTGCTGATTTACAAACAATTATTGATGATAAGTATACCGATCCGAGACAGAAGATGCTTGCCTATAATCAACAACGGGCAAAGGGGCATAAACCATCTAAAAAAGAGATTCTTGCTACAATAGTGGAGGTAGGGTTAGATGGAGGTCTTGATGTTCTGGCTTCATTTAATGACGGAACTGCCCGATATATTAATAAGTCTGGAAAAATTCTGGTTTGGGAAATAATTACAGATAGCACGGTTAATGAAATTACCCATGATTTGTTTGAGAAAAGTAAAAACATAGTTAATGCTATTGGTGCATGGGATAAGCCAAGACGTCCTGAGCCGAAAAAAGGTGATGCCAGAATAACATTTCTCGTATCAGATGGATTGTATTTTGGAGAAGCGCCAATAGATGTTTTATTCAATGACCCTATGGCGAGCCCTGCACTAATCAATGCAACAGCATTAATGGTATATTTGACCGAAAAAGCTTTAGAAAATCAGAAATAAT
The DNA here is from genome assembly GCA_943368815.1 of Cyanobium sp. NIES-981. Taxonomy (GTDB): domain Bacteria; phylum Bacteroidota; class Bacteroidia; order Cytophagales; family Spirosomataceae; genus Emticicia. Next base: position 10,965 of record CALRLS020000047.1, on the reverse strand, counting down.
GTAATTTCTTTGATTTTCTAAAGCTAATCGATCGGTTAATAAGCCTTACTGCTGCACCATTTTTTTTACAATCTTATTCCCGTTTGATTCTAATTGCAGCAAGTTGATATTGCTTAGATGCAAACCCGTCGGCACTTGTATCAATACCTGATTTTCGCCTATCTGTAAGGTTTCGTTAATCTGTGTCAGTAACTTTCCGCTGGTATCATACAAGGACAAACTCACTTTTTCTGATTTCGGTGAATGAATGTTTATATAAATTCTATCCAGAAAAGGATTCGGATAGGCATTCATTGATAATATGTTCGCGCCATTTTCGGGCTCATTGGCCGTAATCCTTAAATCTACAGGCTGTTTGATATTGGCATCAAGCCAGTGTAATCGGTTTACAATAAATTGCTTTAATTCATCAATTTCGCCAAACCAGGTATTAGAATAAGGGTAGGGTTGCGGCCACACATATACACCCAGAATCTGCCATCTTTGAAAATTCCGGGAAGCCGGAGCCTGTAATTGGGCAGTTAAACTATCAATATATTTATTGATTTTATCTAATTGAAAAGCGCCAAGTTTGCGTTGGAAACTATATTCTTCGCCCAGTTCACGAATAAAGGTCGAATCTTCCATCATACGGTCCCACCAGAAAGGGACCTGCAAACCATCGGTCGGACAAACATCGTTGAATTTGTAAGAGAATCCTCTATAGCTTTCTCCATCACAATAATTGCCATTGCCATAAGCAATGTCGTAGTCCCAGGGTGGGCCTGCTTTTATTTTTCCACCTTTGCTGTCTTTGTCTTTATAGAAAAAAGTACTGATACGATACCCATCAACATTTTTTGAAATCTCATTGGACAGAAACAGTTTGATGAATGATTGCGTATCAAAATATTTCCGGTAGCCATTTTCTTTATCTCTGAAATTACTGCTTTTCAGTGCCGATTCTGCCTCATTTACATAGGTTCTTATATAGCTTTTTTGCTCCGTTGTAATGGTCTTGGGTGCCTCGTATTGATAGTAAGTCCGGGTAGTAACCGGAGGGTTATTCTGGTATTGTGATGTCCAGCCACCTAAAGCAGTACCTGTTGGTTTATCTACTTTAAAAATGTATCCGCCGGTTATATCATCTCCATTCAGGTCGTCTTCTTTTAGTTTTGAAATATCTACTCTGCCCTTTGCGCGTTTTATTTTTTCCATAAATACATAAACCCCCATGTACTGATTGTTAATGAATACCTCGACATACTGCGTTCGACTGGCGTAAATACCCATTTCTCTTGCCAGTTTCATGGTTAATACATTGTGCATAAGGCTTTTTTCATTGTATGAAGCGAATAAAATCCAGTCTGATTCTTCGGGCATGCCAAATAAACTGGCATCTTTCGCATTGTTTTTATCGTCCCAAAGTTCAATGCCAAGGCTTTTTTTGGGAAACATCTGAGATGAAGAGCCACGATATTCGATACCAATAAAACCATTATAATGATTGGGTTTATCTGAAAAACTATTAATCTTGCCGGGCCCGTTGTAGATGATTTCCATTTTTGCCTTAACCTTAGGGTCATCAACGATTGGTCCTGCCAGAGTATTGATAAAAATGATTGGCAAAGGGGATGAATCGAAATTTTGCGCTATTGCAAAAGCTGAATGAAAACATAGTATGAATAGCGTAAAGTAAAATTTTTTCATAGGTTGAATCATTATTCCTGGTGTTAATCAAAGTATTATTGTCTGGCCACAGATACTTTTATAGTAGGGCCATTGTCCATTCCGGATTCTACCGTTTTCTGAATGGCATCCGGTACGTTCGACAGGAAATCATAGCCTGTTATTTTCTCCAAATCATCCACACTCAATCGGTATTCTCCCCATCTGGTGTCCAGTATGGTTTGTTTATTTGGAATATTCACGGCAATGACACGGGTCTGTTCATTGATTCTATTTACATCATCACTCCCAATGGGCAAAATCACTATCACTTTCCAGATTGATTCCGGCACTACCATTTTGCCATTGTCTAAGGTAAAGCTTTTCCCGCCATTAGTACCTATCCCTGCCTTGCCACGTACCCCTGCTATAATATACAATTCATTACCTGCTTCGGCTACTTTACGGCAATATGCCTCCAGGTCAGCCCATGCGCCACGGTTAAGGTTCGGTGCCTGTGGAATAATGTTTGTCAATAGAAAAGTAGCATCATTATCAGCAATGCTTCTGTCTCTGTCATCTGACGGGCATAGATGCCCTCTGTCAAATCCCGAACCAAGATAATCGCTGTTCTGTACTTTGTACCAGGTGGTGGGCAGGGTATCATCAGGTCTGAAATTATCAGCTCTTTGAATATCTCCTTTCCAGGCAGTACTCAGATGCCAGGATACCCAATTGGCAGAACTCCGGGCTCTGCTATAAGATAAAACGTATTGGGGCTTTATCATCAGGTAATTATCTTCGTCTTTCGGGGTAGCATTGCTCGGGTTGCCAAGAGCTAAATTATCATCCTTTGAAGCCTTGGCTGAATTAATGGGGATAGTGTCTGAAGTAATAATGGCTATGTCGTCGATATTCAAGCGGTTATTGCCTCCTGATACTTTTCTGATTTCAAATCTCACTTTATCCGATTCGCTACCACTATTAACCGATACCTCTATAAAGCTCAATTTGTTTCCTTGTGTAGAATAGCTTTTGCCCGATTTTTTCCAGTCAGCGCCGCTGTTTTTTGATAGGTATAATTCCCACTCACTATCTCCATCTCCCTGATAAGCGCCAAAAGTAATTTTTAAGGCTCTTACACCCGATATATCATAATTCATCCGCACAAAACCTTTCTCTCTGATTCTGATGGCTTTTGAACCATTCTTTGTATCATTGGCTGTGCTACCTATCAGCGCGTCTTCAAAATACCATTCACCACCCGATAGCTCGACATTCCCAGATACGTAATTACCCTTTGAAATATCTTCGAACCCCTCCGGAAAGCCTTTGGCATAGGCTACTTTATTGGTGTTTGAGTTGGTAGAAACTCTACCAGATAAACAAGAACTGGCAATAAAAGCAACAAATACAAATAGTATGGATTTTCGTGAAAAAGAAGACATAGGAAATTGCATTTTTTTCTCAAAAATAGTAAAAATATCAGTAGGGTTTACCGGAATGTTAAGAAGATGTGATGAGATATGTCAGCGAACGAGCTGAAAAATGACATATTCTGCATTTAAAATTTACATCGTAAGGTAATCTGTTTTCATATAGCCGGAAAATTTGTGTGTTTTTGCTCTTACCATGTTTTTATTCAGGTTTGTGTAATTTTTTTTTAAAAACTAAGTACTTTATTATTGCCGCAATGTACACGTCTTGTTTTTGATTTCGGCTTTAAATATACTTTGATTATTTGCACTGAAACCTGCATTTAGTGTAATACTCCTGGGTGCAAAATAATAGACACTGTTTTCACTGGTAATTTTTTCGGTCGATTCAATAAAAGTAGATGAAGTCTGTATTTTTGAATCGGTAATAACCCCGTCAAGGTTTGTAAGAGAAGTCTCACATTTTCTGAATGTAAACCATTCTAAATCGTAAAACCTATCATCGGTTCTGATAAGTAACTCATGGTCATTAAGTGGGTGCAAAATCCCATTTGTGAAATAATATGAGTAATCCAGTTTCTTTTCTAATAATAAAATAGATTTGGTTTCATCGGAGGTGCCATCACTTGTATAAAGTTTTTTCTTGTCTCCCGCCGCCCCACCTCCATAGGTAGTAAAATATAGGCGTCGATTGAGACAATAGAAGTTTTTATATCTGGTGGTTTCAACTATCTCATCGGTTTCTTTGACGAGGGCAGTCATACCATTGACAGGATTATGTTTATACAAAAAAGATTTTCCGGAATACATCTCCTGATTTAATCCAAACAAGACTTCGCTATTACATTGGCAAAAATCCGTTATATCAGAAGTGGCATTCGATACATCGAAAATCACCATTGTTCCGCCAAGCGTTCCGTCTGATTTATAGACTTTGACTTTGCTATCGCTGTAAGTATACACTGAATAATAATAGTGTCTATCTGTAAAGTATATACGCTCCAGATTTGAATTGATCGAGAATGGCAAGTAGTGGTGTCGGATTGTTCCTGCATCTGTTCCATCAGTTGTCCAAAGTTCTGTTCCTCCCGAAATAGTGGCGATAAATGCTAATTTGCCTTGGAAGTTGGCGTAAGTGCGCCTTATTGCATAAGTGTTGATGGTTTTTACCAGTATTGGTTGGGAGTTGTCATTCGCATATTTCCAGATTTTAGTACCATTATTGGTTCCGATAAAGACGTATAATTGTTGATTATAAACGGCAATGCCCTGATAAGTATCGGATTGATTAAACATCCTTATTGGAGTTGTGCCTGCAGTAGTGCCATCAGAAGCCCATAATTGCCCGTCGAAAATCGTTTGGCCCGATGTTATAAAGTAGAACTTATTATTAATCTGCACAGGCTTTGGCGTAGCTAAAGAGCCAGTTAAATTGGCAATTATCTGATAATTGCCGCTGGTAAAGTCTACTTTCTGAACCTGATTATTTCTTAATAAGTATAGGTCATTTCTGAAAGCAACAAAATGGTAATTGAATGCCAGATTCCCTATTCCTGCACCTCTGGTTCCTTCGGCTGTGCCGTCAGTTTCATAAACTTTCTTATAGGTGCTGTCAATATTATCGTAAGCTAAAAAATAAGATTTTTCGTTTGCATTCAGTAAAAACTCACACTTTGAAGTTCTGGTTGTAGAGTCCAGGTCTTTTACAATTTTTATACTGTCTGTCGCTACGGTGTATAATTCTTTACCGTACTTGCTGTTATTTGAAGGATTGAACCACGCTATAAGTTTACCGGCACCTATAGTATAAGGAATAGGCACTGTTATCGACATCAGTTTATCGCTTACCAATTTAATTTCAAGGCCGTCAGTTTTATAAATTTTCCCAAGCGAAAAATAATAAAGATTATTGTCAAGTGGATTATATGCCATTTTAGTGATTTCTGGAAAACCGTTTCCTAATACAGTTTTTGTAACACCATCGGTCTTTACTAATTCGCCTGAAGCATTAGTAAAGAATACAAAGCCATCTTTTGTGGCTAATTGCCCATTTTCAAAAAAACAGATACTACGGTAATTATCTATCAATCTGGTATTTGCATCAGTTCCATCAGTTATCCATACTTGCGACTCTTCTCTGGTACTTAATAAAATCATGACTTTGTTTCCAAAAGAATGGAGGTCATGTATTGTAACTAAAGAATTAGGAGAATTATCAAAACTCTGGGCATTTTTGAAAATATAGGTGCCAGCTTCTGTTCCATCAGATATGGATATAGTAGTTTGGATATCATTAAATCCATGATACATGACCCGATTGCCTAGTTTAACTGCCGAATTGTATATATGACTGAGTGGCGCCAATTCTTTTACCTTATGTGTGCCTGCATTGGTGCCATCAGAAACCCAGAGTTCATTTGTATTGTATTGCTCTGCTGCGAGCGCTGTAAAAAACAATTGATTATTAACTATTTGCAGACCAGTAGGATTTCGAAAGTTTTTAGTGGCTCCCTGAATCTCAACACTTTCGTTGGTGTTTTCGTTGTAGTAGAAAAGTTTTCCGTTACCGTAGTCAGAATAGGCAGTATAATAAAATTTAGCATTCATTTTAACTACGTTTGGTACAAATACCGGAATAGAAAATGCTACTTTCTTAATTACCGAAGAGTTTAAATTTGCCACATATAAGCCTTTATTAGAATCGCCATTGCCTGAATTGGCGTAAAAGAATATATAATCGTCTATTGAAACAGCTTTAGAGAAACTGGCATACTCACCAAAAAGGTCGGATGATGCGAAGTTCTCCAGCCTGAGTCCATTATATTCCCATAGCCTTAGTTTATAGGTATCATCATTATAATTTCTATCGGCCTGAAAAATGATTGCTTTATCTCCTGCATTTTGAATAGATACAATTTTGGAATCGTTGGTTTGGGTATTAATATCTTTCAGTATATTGAAATGGTAGCTTGGCTGCGCAAACAGCGAATGGGCAAATAATAGCAGCAGCAATACTTTTTTCATAGGTAATTGTTTTTTAATCACAAAGATTTATTATACATTATTGGGTTTGAAATAAGTAAGAATTTTATAAAGTGACAAATAATTTTCTGTAAATATAGAGACCAAGTGAGAGTAAAACTTTAGATTATTGAGAAATATGAGTCAAACAATGAGCGATTTAGAATAGAATTATGGAGGAAATTATAAATAATGGAGATTGAGAAGATATATCTTATCATCACAAATCATTTGATAGGTAATTCTGTTTATCATTTATACTAAATTCAATTGTCTATCCTTTTTAAAATTCAATAATATAGAACATCTTTAAAGCCAAAAATAAAGCATAATGGAAATGAAAACGCATACCACAAACTACATCAATACATTTATAGAGATTGCAGCTGATTGCCCGTTAGAAAGCGGAGAAGTGCCGCCTTTGAAAGGTGAGAATAAGACAGCGGCAAATATTCAGTTTGAAATGATTATCAAAAATCCTTATAAATACACTTCTGATGATGTATTGTTTCAGGTTTATGCTGATAAAAAGGATTTAACTAAAGAAGAGTATGAAGAAGCCAGAACGCAATTCTTCTCGAAAGGGCAACCCTGTTTCAGAGCATCACCTTTGACAAAAAGATATGGTTGGGGATTGCACAGTAACCATGAAGGTAAAATTGCTTTATATGCCAGCGGTACTGCTGAGTATGAACGGCTGGCGAATGATAAAAGTCTGACTGTTGTGAAGGCTATGAGGTCGAGTAGGTAGGTAATATCAAGTTCTAAAATAACTTTACGCAAACCGATTTTCAGAACTTGATAAGGTATTCTATCGCCCCAACGACGATTTAAAAAATCGTGATACAAGATTAAGTCATTTGTCCTTACCTTTACCGATTATTAAACCTTTTACCTTACTACTCTTTACAAATTATGCCTGCCTGGTTGTCCCGTTCCGAATTATTGGTTGGAAAAGAAGGAATTGAAAAATTACAGAATGCACACATATTGGTTGTCGGCTTAGGTGGGGTAGGCTCGTTTGCAGCAGAGTTTATCTGCCGTGCAGGCGTGGGTGAAATGACTATTGTGGATGGCGATGTAGTTGATCCAAGTAACAGAAACCGACAATTACCTGCTCTGGCTACCAATCATGGCGTATCAAAAGCCGATATTATGGCCGAACGTCTGCTGGCCATCAATCCTGAATTAAAACTGAATGTTGTGAAGGAATTTCTTACGCCTGAAAAATGCAGGGAAATTCTGACTGTTCAATATGATTATGTAATGGATTGCATTGATAGCATTACGCCTAAACTCATTTTGCTTTCAACGGCCTATGAGCAAAATCAAAAAATTGTGAGTTCAATGGGGGCAGGAGGGAAGATCGACCCCACTAAACTGGCAGTAGCTGATTTATATGACACCTATGAATGCCTTTTTGCGCAATATGTACGCAAACGTATAAAGAAGCTGGGTGTCCATTCAGGCATTAAAGCAGTTTTTTCAACTGAGACAGTCAAGCGGGATTCGCTGATACTGACTGATGGAAGTAATTTTAAACGTTCGGCTTATGGCACTATATCGTATATACCTGCAGCCTTTGGCGGCGTTTGTGCGTCTGTTGTAATAAGAGAATTATTAGAATACCCGATTGAGATGGTGAAGCGTCCGAAAAGAATCAGGCAGAAATCGAAGAAAAAGGTCACAAAAAAAACAGAAGAATAGCCATGTTTGGAATTGTTGACATCGGCAACACTTTTGCCAAGGTAGGTATTTTTGAAGGGAATGAAATGATAGAAGTAAATACAGGCCTTGAGATTGAGGCATTGGATGATTTTCTTTCGTTAAAAAACGTTAAAAAAGCGATTATTTCATCAGTTACCAGAAATCAGGAAGAATTAGAGGCTATCTTTGAGCAGGTAAGTTTTGATAAACTTATTCTGAACCCATCAACAGCCTTACCAATAGAGAAAGATTATGAAACGCCGGAGACTTTAGGGTCTGACCGACTAGCTGCTGCTGTAGGAGCCAACTTTCTATATCCTGATACCAATTGCCTCATCATTGATATGGGTACGGCCATTAAGTATGATTATGTATCAGTAGATAATGAAATCGGGACGTTCAGAGGGGGGATAATTTCTCCGGGTATGAGAATACGATTTGAGTCGCTCCATACGTTTACAAAAAGGCTACCTTTAGTAATTGCAGAAGGTATACCACCACTGATTGGTAAAAACACAAAGGCCTGTATACAGAGTGGTGTAGTGAACGGAATCATTGCTGAGGTAAACGGAATGATAGAAAATTATAGAAAATCAGGCAAATGTCAGGTAATCTTATGCGGTGGAGATGCCGCTTTCTTTGAAAGTCAAATAAAAAAGGCGAACTTTGCAGGCTCAATTGAAAATGAGCGCCTTGATAAACCATTGATTGATAATACAAAAATTGAACTGATACCAAATTTAGTCCTGATTGGGCTAAACCGAATTTTAATATACAATGTTGAAAAACTTACTACTACTTAATTTTTTTCTCGTTTGCACTTTCGTACTTACTGATACTTTCGCTCAAAGAAAAGAATCCAGATTGACAGGTAACTCGCCTTATTCGGCTTTAGGAATCGGTGATATTCAAGCCCCGGGGTCAATAGCAAGCGATGCTATGGGTGGTACAGGCTTAACTTTCGGTAACGGTATCTATGTCAATACCCTTAATCCCGCCATGTTGGTTAAAACCCGCTTTGTGGCTTTTAATACGGGTATGCGTGGGCAATACAGAACTATTTCGGACGGTACTAATTCTCAAACTGACTTTGGTGCAAATCTCAGCCATGTAATGATGGCGTTTCCGATGAAGCCTAAATGGACGATGTCGGTAGGTTTAAGACCACATTCAAGTGTAGAATACGAAGCACGATATACACAGCCTGTGCAGGGCACAGATAATTCGGTGCAATATATTTATAAAGGGCAGGGTGGTTTTTCTAAGGCTACTATCGGAAGTGGGCATATGATAGGTAAATCGCTGTATATAGGAGCAGAAGCTGCCTATTATTTTGGTAGTGTAAGCCGCGATACCACTTCAAGATTATTGTTGAATGACGGCGAAGATTATTACCTGCGTTATACAGATCGTATTAATGCTAATGGCATAGGCTTAAAGACCGGATTCACATGGCAGCAAAAACTGAGCAGTAAGTGGTATCTGAATGTGGGTGGTACTTACGAACTGCAAAGCAAATTGAAAGGCAGCCAGTTACGTAGTTTATCGACATTGATAGAAGGACAAAATGGGCCGCAAATCCTTAAAAAACCTGATACTCTAGGTATAGCTTCAGGCGCGCTGACACTTCCTTCTCAATATACTTTAGGTCTTAGTCTGGAAAGTCCGTTAAAATGGATTTTTGCCTTCGAGTACAGTAAACAGGATTGGACGCAATACCGTAATTTTCAGGGCAGAGCCGAAAGTAACCTGACAGCCAGTGACAAGATTGCTGTTGGTATAGAGTTTTTACCTAAAGTTACTTCAACGGCTTATTTAGACCAGGTGTTTTATCGTGTTGGTTTTCAACAAATCAAGACTCCTTATCTGGTAAATAATACAAGTGTAACAGATAGAAGTTTTTCTTTTGGTTTATCTACACCATTGGGTTTCAGGAACTTAAGTTATATTGATTTAGGTTTATCAGTAGGGAAAAGGGGTGTGGCCGGCAATGGATTAGTAAAGGAAAACTACTTCAAGATTTCATTAGGATTCTCGCTGGTTGATACCCGTTGGTTTATTAAATCTAAAATTGATTGATAGCTCTGGCTATGAAAAGCACGTCTTTATTTAGTGTCAGAAACCTGATTCTCTGCTTATTTGTGGGCATTAACATCTTTCTGGTGTCGTGCGAGGATAAAAAGAAAACGGGTGTGCCGCAAAAATACAGTGGCCCGCTGATGGTAACGGATAATCTGACACTTACACTCAGCGATTCGGGAAAGACAACCGTAAAGTTTACTACTGCCAGACAAATAAAACTACAGAGCGAAGACGAAGTTTATCCCAAAACGGTATATGTTACTTTTTTTGATAAAAATGGTGTTGAATATTCTTCTTTGAGGGGAGATTCAGGGCGTTATTTCAAAAATCAGGGCTTATATAAAATAATGGGCAATGTTTTCTTCTTCAATCGACTGCAACAACAAAGCCTTTCGACTGACTTGCTGAACTGGAGCTCTACAAAGAAAAAGGTCTTCACAGATTATCCCTTCATTATCAAAACCAAGGTTGATGAAATACATGGCATAGGTATGGAGGCCGACCAGGATTTTACGCATTATACCATGAGAAAAACAAAGGGTGTTTTTGCAATAGATTCATTAGCAACAGGCGGAGAAGCCGAGGTGGATACTACTAGTAATTGATATTTAGTGAATTAGTGATTTAGTGAATGAGTGAGTAGAAATTGCAATTATTTATATATAAGGACTTGGTTACTTCAGGTCAAAGTATAACAATTGTTCAAAGCACATAGACTACCGATTGATCTTCTAATCGTCAATATTCCCAATTCAAAATAAAAAAAATCACTAAATCGCTCAATCACTCATTCACTCAATTTTAGGGCTTTCTCCACTTCCTCAACCGTAGTTACCTTTTGTTCATTTCCCCATTCATTGTAGATGTAGCTTACTACTTCGGCTATATCCAGATGCTGCAGATGGCTATTGGCAGGCATGGGTTGGTTATAAACCTTTCCGTTTACTTTTATTTCGCCCGTAAGGCCATTTTTAATAGCTAAAATTACCTGTGCTTTATTTTTTAGATAATCACTCCCTGCAATGGGTGGATACAGGTTTTGCAGTCCCTTGCCATCTTTCTGGTGGCAATT
>CALRLS020000046.1:0-18368 GCA_943368815.1 Cyanobium sp. NIES-981 | reverse complement strand
ATTATGCCAAACATGCTGAAGAAACGAATGCACCTATTCCGAAAGAGCCTATTGTTTTCTTCAAATCTACCACAGCGCTTTGCGGGCCGTATGACAATGTGATTATCCCTAAAAACTCTGTAAAAACAGACTGGGAAGTCGAACTGGCTATAGTGATTGGTAAAAAGGCATCGTATGTAACAGAAGAAGAGGCTATGGATTATGTGGCAGGATATGCCTTGCATAATGATTATTCAGAAAGAGAGTTTCAGATAGAGCGTGGCGGACAATGGGTAAAAGGTAAAAGTGCCGATACATTTGCGCCATTAGGACCATTTATGGTTACCAAGGACGAAATACCAGCCCCGAATGATTTGCCTTTGTGGCTGACAGTAAACGGAGAGAAATTGCAGCACTCTAATACTGACGATATGATTTTTAAAGTGCCTTTCCTTATTCACTACCTGAGCCAGTTTATGACCTTGTTACCGGGCGATGTGATTTCTACTGGTACACCTTTTGGTGTGGGTCTTGGCTTTAAACCGCCTCGTTACCTGAGCGCAGGCGATGTGGTAGAATTGGGTATTGACGGATTAGGAACACAAAGACAGGAAGCAATAGCTTATTCGAAAAATTAAACCATTATGAACTTAAATTTAAGTGATAAGATAATCATTGTAACAGGCGGCGCCAAGGGCATTGGTGAGGGCATTGTAAATGTGCTGGCCAATGAAGGGGCTATACCTGTGATTATAGGCAGAAATGAAGCCGATAACTTAAAAACCATAGAGGCCATTTGTGGCAAAGGTTTTCAGGTCGTAGCTGAATTGAGCGAACCTGAAGAGTGCCGCAAAGCGGTTGAACAGGTAATAGAGAAATTCGGAAGAATAGATGGTCTGGTAAATAATGCCGGAGTAAACGATGGTGTGAATCTTGAAAATGGCTCGTATGAAGCTTTTATCGGTTCATTACATAAAAATCTGGTGCATTATTATCTGATAGCGCATTATGCCTTACCTGAGTTAAAGAAAAGCAAAGGCAGTATTGTAAACATTGGCTCAAAAACCGGAGAGACAGGGCAAGGGGGAACATCAGCCTATGCTGCTGCCAATGGCGGGCGTAATGCCTTAACCCGTGAGTGGTCGATTGAATTGCTGAAATACGGTATCCGTGTGAATTCGGTGATAGTGGCAGAGTGTTATACACCTTTGTACGAAAAATGGTTGAAGACCCTGCCGAATCCGGAAGAAACCTTGCAGAAAATCACTGAGAAGATACCTTTGGGTAATAGAATGACTACTGCCGAAGAAATTGCCAATATGGTAGTTTTTCTGCTTTCGGAACGTTCGAGCCATACTACAGGTCAGCTGATTCATGTGGACGGAGGGTACGTGCATTTAGACAGAGCATTGATATAATAGAGCAGTATGAAAAAATATTGTCTGGCATTGGATTTAGTAGATGATGCAGCAATGATTGCTGAGTACGAAAAATACCATGAAAAAATACGGCCTGAAATTGCCGAAAGCATCACCTCGGCAGGTATTTCTGGGATGGAGATTTATCGTATCGGTAATCGCCTGTTTATGATTATGGAAACCGATGATGATTTTTCGTTTGAACGAAAGTCGGAAATGGATGCCAATAATCCGAAGGTGCAGGAATGGGAAAACCTGATGTGGAAATACCAACAAGTCTTACCAATGGCAAAACCCGGAGAGAAATGGATTTTTATGGACAAGATTTTTGATTTGAAACAACAATAACCATCTATAAATCTGAACGTGTAACAGTCATTTGAAAAAGTGGCTGTTATTTTTTTAATTGTCTCATTATAATTATTAAACCGCCAATATATGAGAATCAACGCTGTACTACTCTTTGGTATTACCTTTCTATTAGGAGCTAGTTCATGGAAAAAACCTGTAACAACATCTACTCCCAATATCATTCTGATTTTTATGGATGATATGGGTTATGGTGATTTAAGTTCTACAGGGGCTTTGGATTACCAGACTCCAAATATTGATAAACTTGGTTTTGAAGGCATTCGTTTTACGAACTTTCTGGCTGCGCAGGCGGTTTGTAGCGCTTCGAGAGCTGCATTGATGACTGGTTGCTATCCGAATAGGGTAGGTATTGCCGGAGCCTTGAATCCTTCTCAAAAAATCGGGCTTAATACTGATGAAGTTACTATTGCCGAAATGCTTAAGCAAAAAGGTTATGCAACCGGAATTTTTGGCAAATGGCATCTTGGTCACCACAAACAATTTTTACCGATGCAGCAAGGTTTTGATGAATACCTTGGAATTCCCTACTCAAACGATATGTGGCCTGTGGATTATGATGGAAAGCCTATAGCGGATGACAATGATTATCGTAAAAAAACTTACCCTGATTTACCATTGATAGAAGGAAATGAGCAAAAAGAAACCATTACTAATTTATCAGGACAAGATAAACTGACAACCCTGTATACGGAAAGAGCAGTGGGTTTTATCAAGAAAAACCGTAATAAGCCCTTCTTCTTGTATCTGCCACATTCAATGGTGCATGTACCACTCGGTGTTTCAGCGAAGTTTAAAGGAAAAAGCAAACAGGGTATGTTTGGTGATGTGATGATGGAAGTAGACTGGTCAGTTGGGCAAATCATGAAAACCCTGAAAGAAAACGGTTTGGATAAAAATACCCTGGTGATTTTTACAAGTGATAATGGCCCATGGCTCAATTTTGGTAATCATGCAGGCTCAACAGGTGGATTCAGAGAAGGTAAAGGAACTGTGTTTGAGGGTGGACAGAGAGTGCCTTGTCTGATGCGTTGGAAAGGTACTATTCCCGGAGGCTTGATATGTAATCAATTGACATCTACACTCGATATTTTCCCGACACTTGCACGTATATGTGGTACAAAGCTACCTGACCATAAAATTGACGGGGTAGATATTTTATCATTAATGAAAGGGAATGTTAATGAAACACCTCGTAAATACCTTTATTATTATTATGCTAACAACGAATTAAGGGCTGTGCGACGTGATAACTGGAAACTGATGCTACCGCACAAAACCGAGCGTACTTATGAAAGTGTTTTGCCGGGAAATAATGGTTTTTCTGGCAAATATGGAAACATAGAATTAAGTCTGGCTTTATACGATTTAAGACGTGATGCAGGGGAAGAATATGATGTAAAAGAACAAAACCCCGAAATAGTTGCCGAGCTTCAGAAAGTTGCTGAAATGGCCCGGGAAGATTTGGGTGATGCCTTGATGAAGAAAGAAGGGAAGAATGTGCGTCCGGTAGGGGTTTTGAAAGAGTAACCGGAATTAGATTATTAATACAAAATCAAAAACAGAGAGTAGATGTTTAAACCATCTGCCCTCTGTTTTTTTTAAATAAAAATTCTGATAAAGCAATGCTCTATCAGAATCTGGTAGCCTTATGTATCTAACTAACCCTCATTATAAATTAGATGTTACAAAAAATTCAAACCTTTGTTTTGTTGTGGGATTTAGCGGGTCTGTGTCGAGTAAGTAAGAGTTTCTTAAACCAAACCCAAGAGGCCCCAAAGTATTCAATAATTTGATGTCAAATATCAGCTCAGCACCATATGAGCGTTGTGGAGTTTTAAAATCGATAAACTTTCTTTCAATGTTTCCATAATCATAAAAGACATTTGCTCTTGCACGATTGATGAAAAATATACCTGCAAACCCTCTGTCTATGTTAAATAATGGCAGGCTGTAGGTAGTACTGATTACAGTTTCAATATCTCCAGGTGCTGCTGCATAACCTCTGGCGTGTAAGAACTGGTCTTCAAAAAGATAGTGGTTGTTCAACAATTCTTTTTTACCCCTAAAAGCGATTTCAATACCATGATTCCTGCCAAAACCAGGAGTGGTAAACCCAGCTGAACCCATCAGGCGTTCGGCTGTTGTTCCGGTCGTAACTGACTTCTGATAAGAGACTGAAACATTCTGTGACCATTTGTTTACCAGATTCTGACGGGCTTTACGACGGATATTGGCGAAGCTTAAACCAAATTGCATAGCATTAAAATTCAGACCGTAGTTTTGAGGAACATCCTGTACTTTATAATCTGAAGTAGTAATAGCTGAAAATGTAGAGTTTAAGCGTAAACTGGTAGAATAATTACCCTTTATCCAGCTTAGTGGTAATGACAAACCGACATTAATATCCTTTTGTTTGTAAGAGAGCGTGCCTAAATGAACAGGCGATAAGAAAACAGCATTTGCTCTGTCTCCGGTGCTCGCTCTGAATGAGATAGGCAAAAAGAATTTGCCATAATCAAAGCCGCCTGAAAAACGAATGGTTTTTTCGTTATAATTATATTGACTTGCAATCACTCCCGCAAAATCATTCAGGATATTGCCTAATTTCACAGATAGATTTATATCACGGCTATTTGTGCTACCTAAGTCCCAGCTATGTAGTTTTATGCCTCTTAAAAGGCCTCGATAGTTTTTTACCTGATAATCGTTGCCAATGGCCTCATACTGAATGTCATGTTCAATACTGGTAGTTTTTACATGAAAACGGTCCATATTAACGGGTTCAGCAAATGAAGCATTTTTGGCGTTTTTTACATCAATCTTAGTTAATTGTCGACCCATAGCCGTCATTTCTACCATTGCCAATGTTTTTTCATCTTTTGAGATAGCAGGTAAAGTAGCACCAATTCTTACTGAGCTTAATTGAGTGATTTTCTTGTCTCCATTCAGATTAACAGCATAAATATTATTGATGCCGCTATAAGATGCCCCGAAAATTACACGTGTATCGCTGAGAGAAAGACCGCTGATAACATGGGCTGTCCAGGGTGTCAGTTCTGTTGTCTGTTTGCTAGCCAAATCATATTTAAGCATGGCAATCTTCGATTTTCTCTTGGCAAGATATACTATGGAAGCATCATCATTCGTCCATTTCGGATAAGAAATAAAATCATTTTCCGGATTGGGGATTGTACTGATAATACTTTGGTCTGTAGCAGAAACAATACTTATTTCATTAATAATGTGTTCATCAGCTTTAACTGCTACGATTCTGTCTCCTGTCGATGAAAATTGCGGGCTGAAAAATTTACTTTTATGGCTTACTTGTGTTTTTTGACCTGTTTTAAGATCATAGCTTATAATTACGCTATAGATAACTGCATCTCTTCTTGCATCTTTGCGCATTTCTGTCCATGAAACCTTATCATTATTTACGCCTAAATAGCCTTCAGTAGCATTACCGATAGGGGCGAGGAATTGCTCTTTGCCATCTTTTATACGATACAAGCCGGAAATCTGCTTAAAGCTGCTTTTGATGCAGAGGATACTTCCGTCTTCAAGCCAATGCGGAAATGTATAATTTGTAATTGTTTTCTTAGGTAACTGAGTAACAGGAATCGTGGAGGTCAACTCTATTTTCTTTAATTCATTTTCCCAGTTCTCTTTCATTTCCTGATAAGCAAGTCTGTACATCTTATTTACGCCTATTTTGGTGTGGCGTCTTAAAGCCCCGGCAAACGGATATAGAATCGTGCGGTATCTACCTGCATCTGCCAATACCTTAGGCCACATTTCAGGCCCGAAATGATTGCGTCCATAGTTCAGAATCGCATAGCCCAGTGGATAATGATTAGGCAATAATTTCTTGAACGAACCATTCCGTGCCTGTAAATAGGTATAATTTTTATCACTCAACAGCAAAGCCCTTTGCTCATCAAAAAAACTTGGAGTCCGGCCTCTTCCGGCACCGCTTAATACTGTTTCAGACAATACGGCATCACCTTCAAAATACCAGTCAGGGATAGAGAAATTAGCTCCGAGACTCCAACCTGATTGCCCTTGCAAAAGGTACAAAAGTTTGGTGAGGCCGCGGTTAGCATTGTTAAATTGTAAGGCATGGCGGTATTCATGGATGGCTAGAGCGTCCAGCCAGTCCATTGAACCTAAATCATTAAAATCCTGGAAACCTGTGGCATAAAATTCACTTCTATACGGAGCCAAAGCTACATAACCATTGCCCTGAGCATTATTTGTATTCAGTAAAATATCCAGTTTTTTACTTTTGGTCCCGACTGATACGGTTGCATTTTTATTGACAAACGTAATCAAGTCGGCAATTCTCATGGCTTCTTTCTGGTTGTTCTCGGGGAAAATTACTTTTACTTTATCGTTTTCAACATATTTCCATTTGCTGGAAGACGGCTGCGGGCCTGTCTGCGCGTTTAGTTGAAAAGCGGTAAATAGTAAAGCTGCAAATAATAATTTAGGGGACTTCATAATATTCTTTTTAGAGGTAGGTGATGTTTATGAAACAATTATTCAGTAGTTAATTCTGAAAAATTCTGGATACTGATTTTGAAACGAGGTCTTTCGCCTTTAGGTACTACCACAATCAGGTCGTTCCCAACGCTGCTGCCATTCTTTAATAAGAAACCTCCCTGTACTCTTACCGCACGGAATGTAGTTTTACCATCAGCAGTTTTTTCTGGCTGGTTGTAAGGGACAGTAAACGGACGGGCTTTCAGATTTGCTCCTTTTGAAGTAAGACGTTTTCCGGTAGCATTCAGACATTCAAAGCGGGCAATTACAGAAGGGTCACCATCGAATATACTTATGATGTTATCATTTTTAAGATAAATCAACTGGCAACCACTTTTGTTCTGGGCCTTAATTGTGACTTCATAACGAGAATAAGTATCTTCAGTGCGTTCGTTGGTAATCGCATAACTGTATTCTATGCCATTATTGGCAACGGTTTTACCTTCTTCAATATCAATAGCACTTTGGGCATTGCTAAGAAATAAGCTTAGAGAGAATAGCGTAGTTAATAAAAGTGTTTTCATTTTTTGGCGTTTTTAATTTTTATAAGTTAGATACAAAAGAACCTTTTGAGTGAGACCCCAATCAGTTTCTGCATCAAACTTACGCCTGAAGAAATGAAACAACTAAAAACTTATATGGACAAAAAATGGACAATTAGCTAAATAGTTGATAAGTAAGTGTTTAAGTCGGCCTGTTCAATCTTTTTACGCAGACGATACCTGTTTTTAGTTACACTTTCATTGGAGATACCCAACATTCCCGCTACCTGATTGTTAGTGAAATTCAGACGAATCATACAAGCCATCTGTGTTTCGGTGTCCGTCAGGTTAGGATTTTGTGAATGTAAACGGGTAATAAATTGTGGATGCAGTTTTTCGAATTTTAATCTGAAATCCCTCCATTGTTCATCTGTGAGAATACGTGCCTGATTAATCTGGTCAAGAAGAGTATGGGTAGATGTTGTGTCTTTTATTTTGAGGTCTATAATTTCATTTTCGAACTGGGTAATAAGCCGGTTTTTTTCAGATACAGTATCAGCAAAAGCTTCCAACTGACTTTGTACCAATGAGAGCTCTGCAGCTGAAAGTTTGTGTTGCGCCTGAAGCAAATCGTGTTTTTGAGCAAGACTTTTCCTTTGTAAATAGAATAGTGCTACGAGGAGTCCCAAGACTACAATGCCACCAATAAAAAGCCATTTTTGTTGAGCAAGCTTGTTTTGCAGATTGGTGTTTTCAAGCTCTTTTTCGTTCATGCGGAGCCTGGTTTCCAGTTCACCAACTTTTTGTTTGTTTTCTGCATTAGCAAGTAGTGTATCTACTTCGTAATATTTTTTCTGGTAATTAAAAGCTTCTTTATAATTCCCCTGCAATGCAGCCCATTCGGTCCGGATAAAGGCTATTTGTCTGTCATAATACGGTGACTTTATTACGGGTAATAGGGCTTCGGCTTTTTTGAAATGCTCATCTGCTTCTGCAAACTTTTTTTGCCTTATTAATCCTGCTCCCAGAATGGCTTCCGCTCTTAGAATGGCATCGTTCACTTTGGTTTTATAGGCTAATGCAAGACCTTTATTTACTGGTTCAAGTATTTTATCGTAATCACCGTGGTCATAATAGGCACTGGCTAAGTTCAGGTAGATATTCGTTATATTAGTCGTGTCTTTTATTTCAATGGCCGTATTTAATGCTTCATCAAAAACTTTGAGTGATTCATCAAACCTCCTATAATCACTCAAACTTACGGCATAGTTCATAAGCGCCGTAACAATATGAGGCTTGTCATTGGTCAGGCGTATTGTCTGAAGTGCTTTTTCGGTGTAGTAGAGTGTTTTGGCGAAATCGTTCTGATACTGAAAAACCTGTGCAAGCGAAACATACGTTCTGGCAAGCCTCTCATAGTTTTTAGTTTTTTCAAGAATCGGTATAGCTTCGGTAGCAGCCTTGATGGTTTTTTCAAATTCCCCTGTTTCACTGTAAAACCAGGCCAGTTTTGCTAATATCGGAGCCTTTTCTTCCGGCGTAGTTTGTACGGCTAAACGCTCCTGAAAATATCTGATAGAATCCTGCGATCCGGACTGTGCGAAAGAAGAGCCGAAAGCAAAAATATTCAGAAAGAAAACAAGAAAGTAGAATGGATTACGCATACGCAAAAATAAGCATGGATGCCTTTAAGGGCAAGATTTATAGATTTTCCTGACAGGGAAAATTTGAGGGTTTGATAATTACAGGACAAAGTATAAAGATAACAGATAAAGCTAAATAACCAATAAGCATGGAAGGAATATAAGCCGCAATAGCTGATTCTGACGACGTACAGACATCTGAATCAGCCTCAGTAGAGATAATTGTTGTTTACTTTGCTACCTTAAAGACATATTCTCCGCTTCCTGTTTTTACTGCCTGATAGCCTCTGTCAAAACTCCGCACCTCAATATCTTTTCTGTTTACTAATCCCTGATTACCCTCAGTGATTTTCTGATTGAGTTTTGCCGGAATATAAACAAACGCTGTGCTGCCAACAGGTACTTTTACAGACATTTCAAAAGTATTTGCTGTGTTTTTCCAGCTAATCCCTGCTTTGCCCTGCACGGTTTCCAGAAAATATTTTGCGGCGGCAAGTTCTGCCACAGGCATTGGTTTGAATATAATCTCTTTATAAGCCACTTTGCTGTCAGCCGTTTGCATGCCTGCCAATCTGGTATAAAACCAGCTTAAAGCTCCTCCAAACATAGGATGATTGTGCGAACTCTCATTATTCCATTGTTCTCTTGTGGTTGTGCTGCCAAGGCTGATCCAATTGCCAAAACCCGGGGCAGTGGTTTTATTCATTGCATTGTAGGCCAGGTCGTTTAATCCATTATCGGCCAACACCTCAAAGAAAAAGCGAGTGCCGAATATGCCGGTATCCAAATGACCACCGGCTGCTGCAATATCTTTTTTCAGGGCTTCAATTACTTTAGGATATTGCTCTTTGTCTACACCCATTTTCAATGCAAAAATATTAGCCCCAAATTTCCCAAAAGTACCTTGTTGTTTGTCGTAGAATGTAGATAGAAAGGCTTCACGGGTTTTGTCGGCAATGGATTGATAGAAGACAGCATCCTGAGGCTTGTTCAGTAATGTAGCCACTTTAGCCGTAATATCAGCGCAATACCATAGATAGAAAGTATGTACCAGTTCATCAGGTGGGAGTGTGCCTACACCTGCCCATTCACCTAAATTCCACCATTGCAGGGGTTTACCATCATGGCCTGTGCGTTTTGAGTGCATGATGCCCTTTTCATTTACCCACGTTTGCATGTATTTGATATAACCCGTCATGCCATCGTAGTTTTCGGTCAATATATCTATGTCATTGTATTGTCTGTAAAACTCGTATGGAATGATACTGATAGCAGCACCCCATGCTACGCCACCGCCACAGCCCGGTTGCCAGGGAGCGCCATTTGGGATATAACCTGTAGCCGGAATCTGCGCATCGAGCATATCCCGTATCCATTTTTTATAAAAGGCCCGCACCTCAAAATTGTGCATGACCGTGTGGCAGGCCACCTGAGCGTCTCCTGTGTAGCCGGAACGTTCCCGATGGGGGCAGTCAGAGGCAATGCCTCCATGCATATTATCCAGTTGAGAGCGTTTCCAGATATGATTAATCTGATTGAAGAGCTTGTTTGATGTTTCAAAGGTGGCCGATTCCTTCACATCAGTATTCACCGCCTCTGCCTGAATATTTTCGGCTTTCAGTTCCCCTTTCCAGTTACTTATTTCTACGCCACTGAATACAAACCAATTGAAACGAGGGGCATAGGTAGCATTGGCTTTGCCACTGAATGTATAGGTATTTTCGCCGGAATACTGATTGGCATTAAAAGTCATTTTGATGGTATGCCCCGCCGGAGCAGATACATTTTTTAAACGTACCCAACCGGAAATCTCTTCCGGGAACGAGACCTTATAATTACCATTGGCTAATTTCTCGATTTTGGTCGGCTGATAAACTTTTGTGATTTTATCAGTTGGTGCGGTATGGGCACTCATTTTGCCAAACGGAGCCTTTCTATTAATGGCATTTTCCCATTGACCATCATTAAAACTGACTTTACACCAGTCCGGCTGTTCCTGTCGGGCATCATATATTTCTCCATCGTAAACTAAATCTGAAATAATGGCCGATTTGGCAGCTTTCCAGCTTTTATCAGAGACTATTAGGTCTTCGGTATTATCATCATAAGTAATATGTAATTGCGCAATAAATCGGGGAGAACCATAGGAAGCTGTCCAGAATTTAGGGGCATTGTAAAACCCATTGCCCAGAATAGCCCCGATTACATTATTACCTGCCTGCAATTTGTTGGTAATATCAAAAGCCAGATACATCACCCGATACTCGCGGAATTCGTCAGGCAATGAAATATAAGCATCAGGCAATTGAGGGCGCTTTCCATAATTGGTCTGGTTAGGTACCAGGTAATCATCAGAGGCTCTTTGCCCGTTTACATAAAATTCGAAATAGCCCAGGCCTGTGGTATAAGCAATGGCACTTTTGATTTTTTTTGAGGCAACGAATGTCTTTCGTAAGAGTGGTGCAGGAGGGGGTAGTATTTGTGTGCGTTGGTCAGGTCCGCCTTTAGGTTTTGGTATAGCTTCTTCGTTTTGCCAGGGAGCGCCAATCCATTCTGCTTTCCATTCATTTGGATTTAGTATGCCTATATGCCATTTCCCTGCCTTGCTCCATGCGGATACTTTGCCGCTTTTATCCCATACTCTCACCTGCCAATAGCAGGTCATACGAGAGAGCAGATTTCTTCCGGCATATTTTATAGAATTCGCATCGTTGTTCATTATCTTGCCCGTGTCCCACAAGTCTGGCTTTTGTAATAATGCAGGGTTTGAAGCTACCCGTATCTGATAAGCCGTTTGTATTTGCCCTCTCTCATTGGTTTTTGAAACATTTACCCATGCAAGGTGAGGGTTGAGCGCATCAACTACTGATGGATTCACCATATACTCGCAAGTGAGGTCTTGCACTTCTAACTGTGCGAATACTATCTCTACCGATAAAAGCAGACAGATACAAAACAGGTATTTCATGAATAGAAGCAGCAAGCAATTAAAACTTGCCATATTTAGTTAGGTTGAAAGATTGGTTCATAAAATTACCTTTTTTTGATGAATGATAGCAAATAGAGGTTGATAATTATGCAGACCAATATGGTTCTTATGAACTTTAGCTATTTTGATTGATGTCAGCTCTCACAAAGATTTGAGAAGATCTTGTTTGAGAAGCCTTAAATAATCCTCAGCCGCTCTTCTTCCAGATCAAGCTGGTAAAGTTGCTGACGGATGATTTCTTCGTCTATTTTCGGGTCTTTGTTGAGTTCGGTCAGATATTCCCTTTGTTTTTCCAGCACTTCCAGAAAAATAATTTTTGTTTTTTCATTCATCCAGCTATCGTCTGCCGCTTTGGTTCTTTCTTCCCAGTGTTTCAGAAACTTCTCCATGCCCACATGGCCGTTTAATTCGTTGTCGGTGTCATATTTATCTTTTAAAAACTCATAAACATGCTGTTTCAGCCCCTGCTTCATTTTTCTTCTGGTTTCTTCATCCGACTCTGCCCTGAATAATGAATTGAAGGCCCTGGTACGTTTAATAAAATAGGGAAGGGTAAGTCCTTGTACCAGAAGTGTGAGTAATATTACTACAAAAGTGATGAATAGTATAAGATTTCTATGCGGAAAGGCGATGCCGCTCTCTAATGTAACGGGTATGGCTAAGGCAGCGGCTAATGATACAACGCCACGCATTCCGGTCCAACCCAATAACAGAGGCGTTATGAGACGTGCCTTTCCTGATGATGTGCGGGCTAATACAGCCGGACGGAAAATAAGTGTGGCTGCCATTGCCACATAAGAACTGATGATACGGGCTGCCACCAAAACCACTGTTACTATTAAACTATAGTTAATAGCAGTACCTAAAGGCGTACCTTCTGCACGTAGTCCATTTACAATTTCGGGTAGTCCCAGACCAATAATGAGAAAGACAAGGCCGTTTAAAATGAATATAAAACTTTCCCATACGCTGTATCCCTGAATCCTGCTGGCGCTGTTTAAAAAGACCAGCCTTTTTGCAGACATAAACAAGCCACCGCTTACAACAGCCAATACACCGGACGCATGGAACTGTTCTGCTATCCAGTACATAAAATAAGGTTCAATGAGTGTCAGAGCAACGTCTGATGAGGCATCAGTAGGCAGGAATTTGTGTGCCTGCACGAATAACCAGGCTACTATTAAGCCAATACCTGCACCGCCAATGACCATCCATACAAAACTAATTGCGGCTTCGTGCCATACAAAGTGACCAGTACCAACGGCTATCATGGCAAAGCGGAATATAATCAGCGAAGAAGCATCATTTAAGAGGCTTTCGCCTTCCAGGATGGTAGAGGTAGACCTGGGGATTTTTACAAATTTCGTAATCGCGCCCGTACTTACTGCATCCGGTGGAGATACAATGCCTCCAAGCAGAAAACCCAATGCAAGTGTAAAGGCAGGGATATAGTAATTTGCAACCAAGGCTACTGAAAATGCCGTAAAAAATACAACCAGAAAAGCAAAGCTGCCGATGATACGCCACCATTTTTTCATCTCCTTAAAAGAAATTGACCAGGCGGCTTCAAACAGTAAGGGAGGTAGGAAAATAAAAAAAATCAAATCCGGGTCGATTTTCACAACTGGTAAGCCCGGAATAAAACTGACCAGTAAGCCCGCCACTACTAACAATATAGGGTAAGCAATTTTTAATCTGGTAGCCCACATCTCCAGCAGGACTACTGCGGCCACCATGGCTAATAAGAAGGGTAAGGTATTATGCATTAAAAAATGGCTTAGAGTTATTTTACATCAATACATCATTAACTGCTTGTACCGGTTTAGGAAGATTAGTTTCTCCCAGCATTTGCAAGAGGTCGATTTCTATGGTGCGGCATATCGAAAGCATCGGCACATCAGTTGCGAAACCCTCAAAAGGATTTTCGGAATAATCTCCTATCAGCTCCATCACTACATAAATCCAGCCTACTATTGTCCCAAAAGGAATCATTAACCAGACACCTGCCTGGCCATGTTTTGCAAACTCTGCAACAATACCTAAAGGCAGTAAAAAAATGAATATACAGTTAAAAAGAAAACTCAGGTTGGCATACTGGCGTGGCAATGGAAACCTTTTGATACGTTCTGCCCTGCCCTGATGGTCGTAGAATTCGGTTAATACTTTCTGCATATCCAGCTGTTTGCGCATGTGCAGGCATTCATTCTCTTCAAGTTCTGCCAGAGCCAGAGATTGCAGATGAATGATTTGTGTGGCTTTATTGATACCGGATTCCCATTCACTGGCATCAGCAAAATATTTTTCTTTCTGCTCTTCTGTCAGATAATCTTTAAACTGACCTACACCAAACTGCTCCCTCCGTCGGACAGCTATCTTTCCGAAAAGATGCTTTAAACTTATATGCTCCCACGGAGCAGGTACCAGCAACTGTTCTCTCAAAGTATATAACCAGGCTATATGACGATAAATCAATCTGGTTTTGATTTGCCTGATTTCATTATCCGGCAATTGATTGTTTTTTACAAAGGCATCAACCATGGTCCCCCAACTCCGGCTGCTATTGACAATTGCGCCCCATATTTTACGTGCTTCCCACACCCTGTCATAAGACTGGTTATTCTTGAAACCAACATAGAAAGCAACAGCCGTACCAATCAAAGACACAGGCAGCCAGGGAATAGAAATCCAATGCCAGCCTGCAACCTTGTACAGCACCGAAACAATAATCATGTATGAAGCCAGCCACCAGATATGATGTCCGGCAAATTCCAATATCCCTTTAAGCGTAATGTTTTTTCTTATAATCATTGTGTAGGGAGGGGTGTTTTTGGTATTATAGGATTCAATAAGGATTCGTATTGTAAGTATAATGCTTCTTTTTTAATACACGAATGTCAGCGTAGAATTATTTTTGGCTTTTTTTAGTCGGCTTAAGGGTTTTAAAAACGGATAAAACCTCATAGGTTTATCTAAGAGGATTAGAAATAGTCGGGATGGACAGATTCGAACGGCAGCGGCCAACCGTCTGCGACCTCACGCATCTCAGAAGTGCACACTATCAGGCTGTGCTAAATCCTGAAAAAAAGGTCTTAACAAAACGTTGAAGATTGTTAAGACCTTTACAAAAATAAAATTTTTCCCCTCAATAGGTTTATTTTATATACTCCAAACGTTGGGTATCTTTCAATAACTCGGCTCTGAGTGTAGCATAAGGCAGTGCCTGCGGTGTAACTTTGTTGTTAATTGCCAACACTGCTGCAGTGGCGGCGGATTGCCCAAGAATCATAAATACAGGTTCCATACGGATAGAGCCGAAAGCAATATGTGAGCTTGAAACACAAACAGGTACTAAAAGATTGGTGCATTCATTGGCTTTTGGTAAGATAGACCCATAGGCAATTGAATAGGGTTTGTCAGGATGCACTCCTATATCTCCTTCGTTTTGCACATAGCCATCCTGTTTTACATATCGCTGAATATTGTGCGAGTCCAGCGAATAAGAACCCATTCCTACTGAATTAGGAACCTGTGTTTTGCCCAGGGCATCGGCTTCTTTCATTACAAATTCCCCTATCATTCGTCTTGCTTCACGGATATAAAGCTGATGCGGCCAGCCGCCATTGTCTTTGAATTCATCTTTCGGCAAACCCCATTGCTGCATTTTTTCATGTACATCTGCAGGTATACTCGGGTCGTTCTGTAAGAAATACATCAGACCTTTCTGGTACGTTTCATGTTCTTTGATGATTTGCCTGCGTCGCTCATAGCTCGCCTCCGGATAATCGTAGTTTTTGCCAATATAATCCGTACTGAAAGGCCCGTGATTATTGGTGTCTGTTTTACGGTTCGGAATCGGGTCGTATTTATCAAAAGTCTCTCTCCAACCTGAGGCAAATACTCTTGCCAATAATTCGTAGCGTTTGGGGTCGTAACCCTGCGGTTTTGCAAATGGAATGCGGTTGTCAGGGCTATTGCTCAAACACATTCTGAAACAATAGGCCTGTATTTTATTATCGCCTGCGCCATAATCTCCGGGAGGGGAGGTTGAAACTTCTGGTAACAAACCACTCTTAGGGTCGTTTGCTATTACGTACGGACTTACTTTGCTTTTAAAATGATGCCCATGTTGAAAAACCTCTGTTTGCACCCCATTCCATTTTTCACCATAGACACTATTAGCTTCACGACCTACATGGTATGATACTCCGGCAGCCGCCATCAGGTCGCCCTCATAGGTGACGTCAATAAACATTTGCCCTTCGTAGGTATTGCCACTTAAAGTTCGGAACGAAGTAATATTTAAGCCTTTTTTGGTAATTCCTTTTTTCGAGCGGTCTAGCCATTCGTTTCTATAGATGGTCAATTGATATTCTTTCGCAAAGTCTTCAAAAACCTTTTCGGCTGCATGGGGTTCAAATATCCACATCGTGCGGTTGTTGCCGTCTATGGCAGGGGTGCCCTGGCCTTTATTGCCATATTCCTCTTTTTTCTGCCATTGCCAGGCTTCTGGTTTCTGGTAGTGTGCATACAAGCGCTGGTAAAATTCACGGGATAAACCCCCGATTACTTCTTTATTGCCTGTATCAGTAAAGCCCAGACCGCCGGAAGAGAGACCTCCTAAATGTACATCAGGCGATACGATAATTACCGACTTACCCATTTTTTTGACTTGCACAGCTGCTGTGATTGCTGCTGAAGTACCTCCATAAATAATAACATCGGCTTTGCGTGTCTTAGCTGTTTTGGATTTAGTTGGTGTGTAAGCAGGAAAAATAATCATGGCTGATATAAGCCAGATAAAGAGTGAGATTCTTTTCATAGAGGTCGAATAAATGGTGTATGGTAAGGATATTGAATAAGGTCGTAATTTATTAAATAAAAGTGTGAGTTTTTAGAAAAAATGAGGTTTTTCGTATGTTGTGCTCACAAAAAAAGCTTTATGCTTCAGGAAGCATAAAGCTTTTCAGGTAATTGGAGAAGTTTAGCTATTTCACTGCTTTCAGACTCAAATCCAGGCTTTTAGCAGAGTGAGTAAGATAACCCAGGGAAACATAATCAACGCCACATTCGGCATATTGTCTTACATTCGCCGGAGAGATACCACCTGATGCTTCAATCGGGAATCTTCCGTTTACCATTTTTACGGCTTTTCGGATATTCTCATAACTGAAATTATCTACCATGATTCTCACTACGCCACCTATATTTAGTACTTCCTGCAATTCCGTCAGGTTTCTAACTTCAATCTCAATCGGCAGGTTTTTATTGGTGGTTTTCAGGTAATTATGTGCTGCGTCTAAAGCATTTTTGATACCTCCGGCATAGTCTACGTGGTTGTCTTTAATCAGAATCATATCGAACAAACCAAAACGGTGGTTTACACCGCCGCCAATTTGTACGCCCCATTTTTCCAGCATTCTGAAACCCGGTGTGGTTTTGCGGGTATCCAATACTTTGGTTTTGGTTCCTTCTAATAGTTTCACTACCTGATGCGTAGTAGTAGCAATGCCGCTCATGCGTTGCATACAGTTCAACACCAGCCGCTCGGCAGTCAGAATAGAGCGGTCCCGACCTTCTACAAAAAAGGCCACGTCACCGTATTTAATTGGTTTACCGTCTTTAATAGCAACCTTGACTTTTAAATCCTTGTCAACGGCCTTGAAAATCATTTTGGCTAATTCAACACCTGCCAGTATACCATTGTCTTTTACCAATAGCCTTGCTTTACCCGTTGCATCAGCCGGAATCGTTGATAAAGAAGTATGGTCTCCATCGCCCACATCTTCAGCTAAGGCATTTTTAATGAATTTTCTAATCGTTCTTTTGTCTATCTCCATATTGGTATGCCCGGGGGCGTTTTTTATTTTGTGTGTGATTCTCCGATAATTCTAAGTCCTTCTAATGTCAGTTCACGGTTTACCTCTACAAATTCTCCGTGAAGGGTAGAGATAATGGATGAAAGCCCTCCTGTAGCAATAGCTATACAATCACCGTTTAGTTCTGCTCTTATTTTGTGAATCATGTTTCTTACCAAACCTTCATAACCCCACAAGATACCTGCCTGAATGGCATGGACTGTATTTTTCCCCAATACAGAATTGGGCAGTTCAAGTGGCACATCAGGCAATTGCGCTGTATTGGCAAATAAGGCTTTAACCGCTGTTCGTAGACCCGGAGCTATTGAGACGCCTAATACTTTTCCCTTGCCTGATACTACTGTGAATGTCAGGGCAGTGCCGAAATCAACTATAACACAGTTGCGCTTATATTTCGTAAAAGCTGCTACTGCGTTAGCTACTAAATCACTCCCGATTTCATTTGGATTATCAATAGAAACTTCGATAGAAGGGAAAATATATGCATTGACAATGATAGGCTCAATGCCAAACATATTGTTGACCAACAATTTAAAGATAGGCGTAAGGGGAGGGACTACACTACTTAAAACAACTTTTGTGATGTCAGAAAACCGTAGACTGTTTTCTAAGAAATATTGTCGGAAACGGTATTCAAAAAAGACATAGTTCTCGTCTTTTAGCGACTTAATCCTGAAATTATGAAGGAGTTGTTTGTCTTCAAAAATCCCGAAAACCGCATCGGTATTGCCGACATCTATCACTAATAAATTATTCAAGGGCAAGTTTTAGTTTGAATGCCAAAGTTTGCAAAATCTTATCAATCTCTCAAAACTTTTCGGTAAGAATTAAAGAAAGAGGGCATTATTGATTGATTCTCCAAGGTGGATTCTTTCGATTATCTCCGGCATGGTAGATTATCAGCAGATGATTGTCCAAATCTTTTATGCGGGCTTCACGCCATAGCCAGGGTTTGTCGTTGGGCAATTCTTCTATTATAAAGCCTTTTCGCAACAGTTCGCTTATTTTATCATCCAGGTCTTCAACCTCAAAATATATCCAGACACCCGTATCTGCCGGGATATTCTCAG
>CALRLS020000045.1:0-18382 GCA_943368815.1 Cyanobium sp. NIES-981 | reverse complement strand
GTGGTTGAGGTATTTCTATGGACAGACGAAAGCATGCCCATTTACTTTGAATATGAGTTATCGCCCTATAATTATGAGCTGCCTATTCTTGTACCTAATATGAAAGGGACTTTCTTAGGCTGGCGCCCCTGGCATTATGAAGGTGACAGAAAAACCCGCCATGCTGCCTATATAGAAACCAAAGGGACGACCATTACTGGCTGGAATGCCGAATTCTTTATTCCTTATGCCCTATTGAAACCTCTGAATAATGTACCACCTAAAAAAGGAACAGAATGGCGAGCCAATATGTACCGGATAGATTATGATAAGAAAAGCTCGACGTGGTCATGGCAGTTAACAAGAGCCAATTTTCATGATTTTGAGAAGTTTGGTACTTTTATTTTTGACTGATGCCATACTCATCAATGCTCTCCTACAATAATCAGGTCTGGTCACCCATTATCAGTCCCTATTGCTTTTTTTCTGAAAAATCTTTTACATTTGCCCAAAATAGAAATCAACGATGACTTTACAACAGCTTTTTGACCGAATTGGTGACAATCCGAATTTGCTACTTTTCTACTTCCTGATTATTCCTGTCGCAGCCATTATAGCAGGCTTTTTAGGCAAAGGTGAAGGGCATCTTTCTCCCTGGAAATACCTCTATGCTGTTCTAATTTATCTGGTTAGTGTTCCGGGTATCTTTGCAGTTGCCCTTAATATCTATTTTTTTCTGTTCCAGAAAGGCGATGTGATGCAGACCGACGTCTATATGCAGATTTTGCCCATCGTAGTGATGCTGGTTACTATATTCATTATCCGTAAAAATGTTGACTTATCGCTCGTTCCGGGTTTTGATAAGATTTCAGGTTTGTGGTTTATGCTCTTTGCGACTATGTTTCTGATGTGGCTTCTAGAGAAAATACATATTGTTATATTTTCATATCTACCTTTTCAATACCTGCTGGGTATTTTTGCGGTGCTTTTTATTCTTATCTATATAGGCTGGCGACGCTTCGTAGCCAAATAAGGAGTTTAAGCTCTTACATTTGTAATTTAGTGGATAAAAGAAGTTTTTATAAACTTCTTAAGCCTTTTGCTGTTAATATATTATCCATTCAACATGTTTTTAGTCATACGGTTTATGGAAGAAATAGACTTATCTCAGCGAACGCCTAAAAACAATAATAATTGGGGCTTTAATAAAACAGGCTTACTACTCGTAGTTAATCTCATAGGTATAGGCATCATTTTCATGCTGCCCAAAAATGCTTCTTTCATCCAGTTTAAAGTAAATGCCTTTTATGCTACTAAAATACACTTAGGCAATGATTTAGACAGTCTTGCCCGTTATAATCTTACTTATACCAAAGAATCTGCCATCATTCATCTATTAGATTCAGTATTGCAGGAAGATGACGTTTTTCTTTTACCGCCGCAGTATTATCTGGTAGAGAATGCTTATCAGATTAAAGGTTCTACCGACCCTTATACATGGACATACCCGAGCAAGTTTAAGAATCTGGCGATGAATAAGGTAAACTTCGTTGAAATCACTTATCCGGATTCTCTATTACAAAAAGCCACGCATATTTTCTTAGTCAGCAGAAGAAAAGGGCTTCAATTAGTCAATTTAAACAATTACTCTTTAGCGCAAAAAGAAGCCATCATTCAAAAACTAAAGACCTATCAGCCTTTTGGCTTTTTTATACCGCAAACAGCCATTGATTATCTGAAACAGAAAAACAAAAATCAATGGAAGCCCTAGTCGCTTTTACTCATATCATTATCGGGGCAGGTTTATTGAGTGTCTTTCAGGTAAAAAGGCATTTCATTGCTTTTGTCTCATTAGCCTTTTTATTGGGTATTGGTATTGCCTCCTTCATTCCTTTTTTCTTAGAATTAGTTCATATCCGCATCGATCAGGTTTCGGTTTTAGCTAGCCTGCTAGTATTGGCCATAGTGGGTAGTATCTGTTGCATCCGCAATAAAAATTTTCTGGCAGCAATAGTCAGTATAGACAATCTGAAAATCAGGCTTTATGAGGTTCCTTTTTTTCTGATTACAGGCTATTTTATGTATATCAGCCTCTGGAAATGCTATTTTTATCCGAATATCCCCTTTGATACCATTGTCGGGCCGGAACTCATAGCCAAGGCCACCTTTTTTGAGGGTACTCTCCGTAATAGCGTGTACACTGATTTTTTAACACATACCTATCCGCTAAGTAATCAGCCTTATTATGCACCTTTTATTATGCTGATGCAGCTTATATACTTATGCTTAGGTTCACTTTTTGGCAAGGTCTGGCTTTCGGGGATGGTACTGGCTTTTTTCTTATACTTCTACTTCGAACTAAGGCATTATATTCACCCGATACTAGCCGGATGGTTGCTGATATTACTGTGGTTCATGCCTGAACCCTATTCTTATACATATCTGGTACAGACTGATTACCCGAATGCCATATTCTTATTCATCGCTTTTAGCTGCCTGTACCGATACTATCTGGATGAAGTACCTAAACAGGCAGACTTCTGGCTATCAAGCCTGTTTTTTGGTTTCGCCTGTTGGACCCGTACCGAAACTATTCTCTTTTTGCCTGTTGTATTGTTGCTTTTATCCCGACAAAGATTTATTAAGAAAACCTTAGCTTATAGTATCATCCCTTTGGCTTTGTTTATAGGCTGGAATTATCTCTTCCTGGGTCTCATCATACCCAAAGCCGTGCCTTTAGGTGCCATTAATTTCGATTTCAGCCATTATTTTTCCCGTGGTTGGGCAATACTGGTAGGCACTCATAAAATCATGTTCGATATTGCTTACTGGAATTATAGTTTTATTCTGTTTTTTATACTCCTGCTTATCAATATCTGTTTATATAGAACCAAAACCGAAG
This sequence comes from Cyanobium sp. NIES-981, assembly GCA_943368815.1. GTDB lineage: Bacteria > Bacteroidota > Bacteroidia > Cytophagales > Spirosomataceae > Emticicia. The sequence goes on along the minus strand of CALRLS020000045.1, from coordinate 15,501 downwards.
TCCTCAAATTAAGCTGGGTAATGGGTGTGCATATTATTTTTATGTTGATTGTGCTACATATTGAAGGTGCCAATATTCCTTTTACTTTCAGAAGAGGCTTTTTTAAGATTATCTTCCTTACCTTGTTTTATGCAGGCACCAGCCGATTATTGATAAATTGTTCCAGATGGTTTGAGCGGGTGGTCAGGGACATATAAAACTTAGTCCGTTATCAAAAAGGCCAATGATGCATCAGAAGCAGGCTCTGATACACTCCGGGGGTCTGGTTTTAATTCTACTTTTCGCATAGATTCAATTTCTATTGAATAGAAGCCGAAATCCTCAACCACTTTACCGCTCAGATAGTATACTCCCGACCCACGTAGCGGATACTTCTCTAAAGTCTGAGGGAAATGAACGGTATCGAAAAATTTTCCCGATAAATCATAAAAATAGCCAAAGCCCATTATCTTGCCATTCTTGGTCCTGATAGATTTCCATGTTACCAGATAGCCGTATAAGCTTATAGGCTTGCCAAACATCTCGTGCAGGTTATCGGAGGTAAGCGTACTTGCCAGGGGTTCTGCGCATAATTCAAATGGAGAACTGATGGTAAAATCCAGAAATTCTATTTCATCATATATGTCTTCCAGTGGGTCGTAAGATAAAGTTGGCAGATTGGTTTCAGGCTCCAGATATTCAAACAAGGCTTCCTTATAGACAGATGGCTTATAATTATTATGAAGCAGCAAATGCGCTTCCCATAATAATTCTTTTTTTGACACTCCGAAGTTTCTGAAAGCCCCCAGCCTGATTAAGACAATGAGTTGCTCAAGACCCAAAGCCACACGATGAGCAAAGTTGGAAAATGACACAAAACGGCCATTTCTTTGTCTTTCATTCAGAATCCTCTCCATCATCTTCGCTTCAAGACTCTTCACATGCACCCAACCAAGCCAGATGGTCTTTCCTTTAATACTGGTCAGGAAGTCACTTTCATTAATATCCGGCACCTCGATTATAGCCCCGCAACGCTTGGCTTCATGGATATAAAACTCAGTTCGGTAGAATCCTCCGAAATTATTGATAACAGCCGTTATAAATTCCAGGGGAAAATAGGTTTTCAGGTATAAACTCTGGTAGCTCTCAACCGCATAAGATGCCGAGTGAGCCTTTGAAAAACTATATCCGGCAAAACTCTCTACCTGCCGCCACACTTCTTTTGCCAGTTCATCGCTGTATCCCCTCTCTTTACAATTAATAAACCATCTGTCTACTATTTTCTCAAACTCCATCCTTGCTCTATACTTGCCCGACATGGCACGCCTGAGCATATCAGATTCGCCCAGAGTCAAACCTGCAAAGCCATTAGCTACTTTTATTACGTCTTCCTGATAAATCATTACCCCATAAGTATCTTCCAGCAATTCTTTCATTCTGGGGTGCAGATATATAATGTTGTGTGGATTATAGTGTCTTTCTATATAGGCCTTCATCATTCCGCTGCTTGCTACTCCGGGTCTGATAATAGAGCTTGCGGCCACCAGTGTCAGATAATTATCGCATCTGAGTTTCCACATCAATTGCCGCATAGCCGGAGACTCTATATAAAAACAGCCCATAGTCTCGTTGCTCTGCAATTTTTTCCGTACGCCTTCATCGGTCTTAAACCTCTCTACCTGATGAATATCAATGTTGATTCCATGGTTTTCACGCACTATATCAACAGTCATTTTTATGTGTCCCAATCCTCGCTGAGACAATACGTCGAATTTTGCAAAACCGATTTCCTCGGCAATATACATATCCCACTGACATATCGGAAAACCCTTAGGCATAGGCTGCAAAGCTGTATAATTATATAAGGGCTCTTCTGAAACAAGAATTCCGCCCGCATGAATCGACAAATTGTGAGGGAAGTCGTCCATTAAGGGTGCATATCTCAGAATATACCTCATATACTCGTTTTCCTGTGCCTTTTCAGGGTATCTCAGGTAGGTGTCAACTTCTGCTTTGGGTAATCCGAATACCTTGGCCAATTCCCTAATGGCCGAATTCCGCTGAAAAGTATTATAGGTAGCCAGCAGACAGACGTGTTCTCTGCCATATCTCGTAAAAAAATACTCAATAATTTCATTGCGCTCGTCCCAGCTGAAATCGATGTCAAAATCCGGAGGTGAGGTTCTCTCTTTATTAATAAATCTTTCGAAAAACAAATTCAGTTCAATCGGGTCAACATCTGTAATACCTATGCAATAAGCTACTATCGAATTAGCGCCTGAACCCCTGCCTACATGAAAATAGCCCTTGTTTTTTGCATAGTTAATCACGTCCCAGGTCATCAGGAAATAGGCTTCAAACTCCATTTCTTCTATAATTCCCAGTTCTCTATCTATCCGTTCAAGAACCTTCTCATCAGATACATCATATCTCTTAACTGCGCCATCAAATGTCAGTTTCCGAAGGAATTCAGTATCGGTTTTTCTACTGTCAGTATATATTCTTTTATTTTTACCTGTCTTAAAATCAAACTCAAATTTACAGCCATTCATAACTGCCTCTGTATTCCTTAAGAATGATTGACAATTACTGAATTTCTCATAGAGCACCGACACATCAAAAAATAGCTCATCCGGACAAGCCTCATCACTCCTGGATAATTTACTCAGCAACACATTTTTGCCAATAGCCCTCAATAAACGGTGCAGATTATAGGTAATTTTATCATGAAAAGTTACCGATTGCATAGCCAGCACCTTCTTAATGGCAGCATGTTTCTGATACTTAAAAAGCTTGGTAATTTCCCAGAAACGTATCCCGATATACTCGTTTGCATCAAGAGTAGGGTTTGATTCAAAATGACTAAGGGGATAAATAGTAAAACTGTTTTTAAATGGTGGAGCTTTTTGCGGGAAAGGCTTACCTGATGCCAGATAATCAGACAGAAACCTGTTGATTTCATTAAATCCCTTCTGATTTTTTGCCAATGCTATGTATTTCAGATCATCACCATTCCGGAACTCTACACCAGCAATGGGGTCTATCCCGGCCTTACCGCATTCTTTTATGAAATCGAATATGCCTGACACATTGTTAATATCGGTAAGCGCCAACTTCTTACACCCGGCAGCTTTGGCTTTGGCAACCAGGTCTTTTACACTGAGCGCTCCGTAATTGAAACTAAAGTAACTGTGGCAGTTTAAATACATTATTTATAGGTTTGAACTCGTTGGGTGAAATTGGGTTAAAAGATTTAATATATCGTCCCTACGGGACTAAAAATCATTATTTAAATATCCCGTAGGGATACTATATCGGTAGACAATTCCGTAGATTCAAAATGCAATATCCCGTAGGGATAATATATTATACAAAGGACATTAATCTCACCCAATGAGTATAAATTTGGATTTTAATACTTATCGGGTTAATGCTAATCTTTTCGCTGTCATTATAGGGGGCTTTATCTGTTGCATGCCATAAGCCCTGCCCACTATTTTTTCGCCATGCTTGTGTTTTACCTTGTCCATAGCCTGATGTAAGGCAGCCAGTTTAGACGAATTATCGAACAGATTTATCTGAGAATACCCTTGCACTAATCTGCTCAGACGCACACCTATCAACCTGATTAGCAATCGCTTATCGTATAAATTATCAAACAGACTCATCACCTTTTCAATAATTATCTGATCGTCGGAAGTATAAAAGACATGGGTTTGTCGGGTATAGGTATCAAAATTCGAGTAGCGTATTTTTACTGTGATTGTGCCTGCACATTTTACCTGTTGTCTTAAATCAAAAGTCAGGCTTTCTACCATAAAAACTAATATTGATTTGAGCCTCGCTACATCAGTCGTGTCTTTATCGAATGTCATTTCTTTTGAAAAAGACTTCTGGTCATGATAGGGCACAATGGGTGTATCGTCAATACCATTAGCTCGCTCCCAGAATAGCTTGCCATGCTTACCGAATACGGCATCCAATAGTTTTACAGGCATTGCGGCTAAGGTGCCGATGTTCTGTATACCCATCGTACGCAGTGTTTTGGCCGTGGTATCACCAATCATGGGTAGTTTATTAATCGACAATGGGTTCAAGAAAGATTTTTCATAGCCGGTCTTTACCTGCATTTTTCCGTTGGGCTTTGCTTCGTTGGTAGCCACCTTGCTGACGGTCTTGCTGGTGCTAAGACCAAAGGTGATATTAAGGTGTGTCTCTTTAGCAATCTTCTCTTTGATTTCCTTTGCCCATTTATAACAGCCGAAGAATTTGTCCATGCCTGTGAAATCACAGTAAAACTCATCAATGCTGGCTTTTTCTACAAGGGGCACCATATCACTTATGATTTCGGTAACGACATTAGAATACTTTGTATAAGACTCGTGGTCGCCTTTCACAAATATGGCATCGGGGCATAGGCGCTTTGCCAGTTGAGAAGACATGGCAGAGTGCACGCCAAACTTACGGGCTTCGTAACTGGCCGAGGCTACTACACCCCGTTCGCTCGAACCACCCACAACAATAGGCTTACCGATAAGTGACGGGTTTTTCAGTCTTTCGACAGATACAAAAAAGGAATCAAGGTCATAGTGTACTATGGCTTTTTCCATGGGCATGTTAATTTGTGGATAAAATTTTCTGGGATTCTGCAATAAATGTATGCACATTATGTGTAATATTGTATACACAAATCGTGTACACAATGGAAAATCAATTATTGAATCAATTAAAAATAGCCCGTAACATTAAGTCATTAAGGCTTGGAAGAGGGCTGACTCAGGAGCAACTGGCTGATGCACTCGCTATCCCGAGTACCCGGTATGCGAATTATGAACAAGGCACCAGAGCGATTCCTATTGATACGTTATCGGCAATCTCTTCTTATTTTCATATTGCTTTAGATGCCCTGGTGAAATCAGATTTAAGCAAGGTTGATTTAAAAGGCTTAATGAAAGTAGGAGAAAACCGTTTGCTGTTTCCGGTTCTGATTAGAGAGGATGGCAAGGTTGAAAGCATTGAAGTTGTACCTGTAAAAGCCTCGGCAGGCTACCTGAGTGGCTATGCCGACCCGGAATTTATAGAGACGCTTCCTAAAGTATCCTTACCGTTTATTGGCACCGGCACCCACAGAGGTTTTCCGCTGACTGGCGATTCGATGCTACCGACTCCTGACGGGTCTATTATTGTAGGAAGATATGTAGAAAATATCACTGACATAAAAAACGGCAGAACCTATATTGTGGTTTCAACCACGGGTATTGTCTATAAGCGGGTATATGTAAAAACAGAAGAAAACGCATTGCTGCTGGTATCAGATAACAAGATTTATAATGCCTATGAACTCGCCCTTGAAAATGTACTTGAAATATGGGAGTTCAGATGCTTTATCAGCACCAAAGAATATTCACCTGACGAATATTCTCTTGAAAATCTTTTTCAGCAAATGAATAGCCTTAGTAAGGGGATTGAGGAGATTAAGTTGAGGATTGGTGGGTAGGCTTATCCCAACTTTGCATACTTTTAAAGGTTTAAACCTTTTTTTGTTTAGTATTATTTGTAAATTAGTATTTGATTTTTTAGAAATTAAATAAATATCATGAGCGCTGCAGAAGGTTTTTATGAAGTTTACAAGGCATTACCTAAAAAAATCCAAAAAGAGGTAAGGCAATTGATAGAAGATGAAGCTAAGGGGAATGTGAGGGTATCTTTATCAGAGATAGGAGAAGGACTGAAAGATGTAAAATTGATACAAGAGGGCAAAATACCCCGTAAGACATTTGCTGATTTTAAAAAAGAATTAGCTAATGGCAAATGAAGTTATAATCACTCCTTATTTTGAAACACGATATAAACGACTAGCCAAAAAATTTGTGTCTCTTGAGACAGATATGGATAATTTGGTAGCACAACTAATAGAAATACCAACTATTGGAGAATCTTTAGGAGCAGGTTTATATAAAATTCGTCTGGCAGTTGAGAGCAAAGGAGGCGGAAAAAGTGGAGGTTTTAGAGTAATCACCTACCTGGTCAATCAAACGAATAAAGGCACTGATATTTATCTGGTAACCATCTATGACAAATCAGAGGAAAGCTCAATAAAGAAAGATAAGTTGATTAAGTTGGTTAGAGAGATATTGGATTAGTTTATTATCGTCCCCCGGTAGAGTCTCCCTGTTCGGCAGAATATTTATCCGTAGTGGAACTATCAGTCACTGTGAATACCGTTCTCTGAACGGAAAAATGACAAATTACTTTTAAAAAAGTCGTTTTAAAACCGACGTACACACCGACTGAATGAATATTCAGCCGAACGAGGGGTCGGTAGGATTATTTTCGTAATTCATTTATTTTTTTTGGATTTCCATTCTCATCGGAATATTTCCAAAATAACCAGCCATTTTCAGTTACATTCTCTGGTGCTCCATTATCAATTTTAACCTCTTGTGCAGCTGCACTAGGGCTATCGTATATTTTCCCTCGTTCGGCTGAATATTCATTCAGTCGCTGTGAATACCGTTCTCTGAACGGAAAAATCACAAATTACTTTTTTAAAAGTCGTTTTAAAAACGACATACACACCGACTGAATGAATATTCAGCCGAACTGGGGTTGAGAATTGAAAATCAAGAAGTTACAATTTCATATTTTGATAATAAATCAACTATAATCCGTTCAAATAATTCCACAATTTTTTCTAAAGCTTCCAATTTCGAAGTCACCTCCCTTAAACGATGAGTTAATAAATTTCTAATATCATATATTTTATCATGCAATGTTTCTTTACTAATTTGACCAATGTCATAAAATAAAAAATCACACTCTGTTATGAATTCATTTTTCAAAGTATGAGATATATTAATTCTGCTAATAATATTACTAATTAATACCCTTTCTTTCGAAGAATTATTAAGATTTTCTCTCAAATCATTTTTTGATATTCTCCCGCCTTGGAAATCATCTAAATGAGTTTGAAATTGTTTTTCAAACTCAAGTTGGATAAAATGCTCAATAATTTGATAAAGAAAAATGAATCTAATTATAAAGCTATCGGATTGAAGTAGATGTTCTTTAAAAAGTGATTTAGTAAAGTCATTAGACATAATATCAAATTTTGACTTACTTAAATTTATTCTTTTTCTACTCCTCATTTCACTTATAAAGGCACTTTTGTCGTAGATAGCTTTCGCTTTTGGAGTATCATGTAATAATAAATATTCATCCTTATAAAGTGATAAAATATAATTTTCGAATTTAAAATCAGGTATTTTTGTAATAGTATCTTTACAAAGTATACAAATAATAATATTACCGAAGATTTCTCCTAGACTAATAAATTCATTCCAATTAGTTTTTAATACATATTCCTTTTCAAGTTCAAATAGTTTTTGATAAGCTATATATTTATAATCATTAAGATTTTTAAAATCTACATAATCGTTTTCGTTAGATTCGAGAATTGTAATAGGAAAAATCCATCCTAGTCTTTCACTCAGGATAGTATCTTCATAAACTTGAAAAACATCATTTTCAGCGTTAAGATAAGGATTTTCCAAAAGGTAAATTTCGAAGGTTTCTTTATTCCAACTCGAAGTTCTAGTTGGAATATACTTTATATTGATGCCTTTACCTTCGAAATTACTAACTCTAAAATAATTGCTATCTTCTTCCTGAAGGAACTCTATTGTATCTAGAATTATTTGATTACTAGTACCTGATTCTATTAATTTAAATGGCATTTTACTTAGTTTTTCGCTCGTATTGTCTAAATGCTTCATTTATTGAATTACCAATATTAAGAAAGCCATCCGCCTTTCTATCAAAAAGCTCTCTAAAAAGAAAATGAAAAAACATTCTTTGGTCATTTCCTATTTTCTTTGCAACAAGTCTTATATTATCTAACCTAATTATTAATGAATTTAAGATTTCCTCAATATTATTACTTGATATATTATTTATAGTTTCTAGAACTTCTGACGTATTATTAATTGCTTCTAAGTCTATCAATTTCCCTAACCCTGAGCCAAAGCCTGTCATAACTTGTGATTTATTAAAAATGCTAAGAACATCTGTTGCAAACGGCTGGCCTGTAAGAGGTTGTTCTAAGTCTTCTTGGTTGAATCTCCAATTTTGCCCAATTTCAGTCACCTTTTTTACAAAAGCATGGTATGTGGTTACAAAATCAACAAATAAATCGCTATCTTGATTTTCAACTGCAAGCTTTTCCAAGCTCTTAATGTTATCAAGTATATCTGTTCTATCTATTGTTAAAAAGTCTCTATCAAGGTAAGATGTAAATCCATCAATAATATCCCTAAATTTATATTCACCTAATTTTTTTGGAGTTTCATCATCTATCTCTTTAAATAATTTAATACCTTGAATTCCGTATTTTATGTAATCTGAATAAATTATTTCAATTTGATGTCTACTTGACATTGGGGTTTGTCCAGTATTAAGTGTTAACATACGATATAGAATCCCAAGTTTATTTATCCCTATATATATTTCAATTCTTAGCTTTCTTTTTAATACATCTTCTCTTTCAGGATCATCTTTATCGTTTAATTCATTTACTAGGTCTCTAATTGTATAAGTCCTTTGTAAACCGTCAAGGATTATAAGTTTATCGATATTATTACTAATTTTTTCTATTAAATCACTATCTCTTTCTTCTCCACGTGACATACCCTCTAATGATAACGCAAGAACAATTGGTGGCATAACGCAACCTTGTCTAAGGTCAGTTTTAAGGAGACTATAGACGGAAGAAGAGGACTTTACTCTTCTTCTCTGAAATTCATTTTTGCCTAAAATATCTTTTGATATATTATAATATTCTTCTATAGTCGTCTCAATTAGAAGATTCGAAGAACGAATTCTATTATCGTAGATTTTATCTTTAATTTCCATTTAATTAATAATAAAAAAAGTGTAAAAGAAATTTATTCTAAAAGTAAAGAAATAAATAAGAATAATAAAGAATAATTATTCATTGGTACTATACTGTTTTTTATACTACTTAATTTTTATACTCAAAAGAGAGTATCTAACCATTAACACTTTATAAAAATAGATAATAATATGATAAACCTAGTTGATGTACCATTTCAAAGGTTGTTTAAAAACTTTGCTTACAACCTTCTCTCCAAAATCTAACTTTTTGCATTAATGGCGATAATAGAAACCCACCATAGTTCGACTGAATCTTCATTCAGTCGCTGTGAATACCGTTCTCTGAACTGAAAGAGATACTGTTCTCAAAAAAAAGAGTACCCACAGCCAAGCCATAGGTACTCTTTTCCTATCAATCAAAAACCAAATCAATCCACAAACTCAATTGTATTTACCGCAAATAACGGTTTACCTTCTGCTTTAGGATTTTTGAAAACAAAGTATATGTTTTGCTCTCCTGCTGTATCAACTTTGATTTTCAGCGGATTCATGCTTGCTTCGGGTACTTCGGCAGTGCCTATTACAGTTCCGGTTGGTGAGCCAAGTCTTACTTCTACGGTACCACCTACTGACATACCTTTTTGAGAGAATGCCCCGATTATAATCACCTTAATGCCTGTCAGGTCAATGCCTTTGAAAGCTATGTAGCTATCGTTTTCAGAAGCTGCGGCTACATCGCCACCCAACTGCTCTACAGCAAACTTCGATACTCCCTTTGATTCATCATAGGTAACGGCCTTAATCTTAGGGCTACGCAATGCCAGAGATTGACTGGTAGTCAATGGCCCGATTGTTTTTCCGCCTTTATCGGTATAAGTAGCCTGAATGATATAGGCACCCTCTTTTTTACCTTTATGTGCGGCAGCATCATAAGCACCCGTAACAGGTTGAGAAGTTTTGCGGGTATCGTTCAATGAAAGGATATAGTCAACCATATCTCTTGCATCAGCTATCGGTAATTGAGGATGAGCAGCCATGGCTTGTTCGCCCCATACACCACCACCACCTTTGATAACTTTCTCAGCTAACTGGTTGATAGCGGTTTGTCCACGGCGGTATTTTTTCGCTACATCCATATAAGCTGGTCCGATAGATTTTTTATCAACCGAGTGGCAAGCCTTACAATCGCTTAAATCAATCAGACGTTTACCTGCAGCAAAGTTCATGTTTTCTTTATGGCCCTGCTCAAGCATGGTTTTGTCGTACCCTTCCAGATAATTGATATTTACTACCACATCTTCAGGGTCGATGCCTTTGGCCAGTGTACCATCCTCTTTATCTGTTACTTTTACATCATAGTTAATCTTCTGATTATCAAAGAAGAATGTTTTGTTACCCTTCACATCGATTTTCACGGTTGGCTCGGCATTCCCTACTTTAATAATAGTAGTCTGCGACGATTTGTTTCCGGCTGCATCTGTTACAGTCAACACTACATTATATTCACCCGGTTTGGTAAACGTAAATTTAGGATTGGCCTGTGTGCTTACAGGCAGACCTTTACCAAAGTTCCATGAGTACTTTAATGCATCTTTGTCATAATCCAAAGTTCCGGCAGATGAGAAAGCTACTGCCAATGGCGCTGCTCCTGCTTTTTTATCTGCTGCCAGTGTAATCACCGGTTTTCTATTGCCCGGATTATACTCAATCACCGATAGTGTAGCATCTTCGTTCTGAGCAAACCAGTTCATACCATAATCTAATACAAACAAACGACCATCTTTAGAGAAAGCCATATCCATCTGGTGGTAGAATCTGGTATTTGGCATAAAACGCTCCATTCCCTGATAATTCCCTTCTTTATCCATGCTTATCAGATAAATCCAGTCGCGTATCCACTCGTAAGCAAAGAATTTACCATCAAAATAAGACGGGAAGCGCTTGGCGTTTTTAGTATAATCTTCTGAATAATACACAGGGCCTGCCATTGGATTGGCTCCCCCCTTAGAAAATTCAGGATATAGTCTTGATACACCATAGCCATAATAAATCCATGCTTTGGTAGCAGGCATCAATTCTCTCAGACCTGTATTATTTGGTGAATCATTGATTGGCTTTGCCGCATCATATTTCTCACCTGATTCTTTTTTAGCAAAATCATAGTGATTATAAGCAAAGTTATCACCAGTAAAGATTGGCCAACCGAAGAAACCCGGTTTGCGAGCCTGATTAAACTCTACAAGACCATCTGGACCACGTTTCGGGTCAGCTTTTCCTGCATCAGGACCTACATCACCCCAGTATAAATAGCCATTGCGTTTATCAACTGCAATTCTATAAGGGTTACGCATACCCATTGCATAAATTTCAGGACGGGTTTTCTCTGTTCCGGCCGGATATAAGTTACCTGTTGGAATAGTATAAGTGCCATTATCTTCCGGTTTGATTCTCAATATTTTACCACGTAAATCGTTGGTATTACCTGATGAACGAAGGGCATCCCAGCCTTCACGGCCCGGTGAGAAATCGATTGGTGCAAAACCATCAGAAGCAAAAGGGTTGGTATCATCACCCGTTGAAAGGAAAAGATTTCCTTTACCATCCCAGTCGATTGAACCACCTGTATGGCAACACTCATCACGTTTCACAAATACTCGCAACAATACTTTTTCTGACGACATCACTACTGTATCTTTCTTATCATCATACTCAAATCTTGACAAGAAATTATCCTTGGTTACCTCACGTGTTTCGTTAGGCGTATAGTAGAAATAAAGCCAGTGGTTTTTCTCATAGTTAGGGTCAGCGCCTACACCCATCAGACCATATTCAAATTTGGTATATACAGGCATTTGTCCGGCTACTTTTACTTTTTTAGTAACAGGATTCCATACTTTAACCGCTCCTTTACGTTCCACAAAAATCACTTTACCACTAGGTAAAACCGCTAATTCTGTTGGCTCATTCAGGTTACTTGCCAGCGTGATACGTTCAAAACGGTTTTCTTCCGGTGCACGTACTGATTTTGCTTTAGTATAATCCAGTTTATCAGCCATTACCCATTTCAAACCCTGCCAGAAATGCTCTGTAATCAATGGTTCTGTAAAAGTTTCAGGAGTATGACCGAAGTTTGAATAAAAAGCTTTACCGCCATCAAACTCATGGTACCATGCCATCGGATGGAAATCGCCCATTTTACCCATTTCGTAGCTGCTTTCATCTACTCTCACGATAAATTTCAGAATATCTTTTTTCAAAGATTTGAAATCATAAAACTCATCGGTTTTTTCGAAAATATCAGGAAAATGCGCCGAAGCAGGGAAAGTTTTATCAAGGGTAATCATCTTGCCTTTTTGTACGTTCGATACTCTACCTCCGGGGTGGCTGGCAAAATATCCGCCCATCAGGTCGTTATACCAGGGCCAGTTATATTCGGTGTCAGAAGCCGCATGGATACCGAAATAGCCACCTCCTGCCTGAATATATCGTTCAAAATCAGCTTGTTGTGCCGGATTCAACACATCTCCGGTAGTACTTAAAAACACAACTGCGGCATAATTTTTCAGGTTGGCTTCATTGAATTTTGTGGCATCTGTAGTGGTATCGACACCAATAGCCTGTTTTCTGCCTAATTCGATAAAAAACTGATTGCCTTCTTTAATAGAATTGTGGTGAAAACCTTTTGTTAAAGAAAAAACCAAAATTCTTCTTTGCTGCGCAAACGAACTTGCACCAACAAACAAGAGTAGCATTAAAAGGATAGGATTAAACTGTCTTTTCATTAGATTGACTAATATTTTGTATGAGTAACAAAGGTAATTAAAAACAAAAGAATAAGTGTCGTTCAGACATTAAAAAGTATTTTTCTGTGATTATATAGGAGGATTTATCGAATTCAAATCAGTAGTGAAATATGGCTAGAATTGCCACAATGCACACGAAATGCACTACGTTTCACTGTTTAAAATGTGATAAGCCAATTGTGAAACATTGAGTCCCTTGTGTACATTGTGGCAACAAGTCCCACGAAAGAATATATTTCTACTTCCCAGCCCTTAACACATAAGTTTTCCCGGCCTGTGTAGGCATATCATACAAAATAGTTTCTTTAATAAAACTCGCATCGACATTGGCTTTAGGCGAAACTAATGGTTCTTTGATAGAAGCTATCTGATAAAAAGGATTCGGGTTTTTACCGTTCGCCTTTTTCATAGGCACAGTAGTTTTTAAAGCATGGCTTGCACGCAGGCGGCAGTTACCTCCTATGGTAGACTTAATGATTAGTTCTGTTATTTTGCCATTCTTCCATGTCATTTTTACAATCTCAAATCCACCTCTGGCTTTCAGTCCACTTACGCTCCCTTCACTCCATCTGTCAGGTAGGGCAGGTAATAGTTGAATAGCGCCATCATGGCTTTGTACCAACATTTCAGCGATTCCGGCACTACAGCCAAAATTACCGTCGATCTGAAATGGCGGGTGGGCATCAAATAAATTACCATAAGTACCTCCACCTTGTCGGCCCGGTACTTCGGCTAGTGATAATTGGTCAGTAATGAGTTTATAAGCACGGTTACCATCCTGTAATCTTGCCCACCAGTTAACTTTCCAACCCATCGACCAGCCTGTTGAAACATCGCCTCTGTATATTAAAGAATTACGCGATGCCGCAAATAAATCGGGGTGTTGATAAGGTGAAACCTGATTTGATGGAAAAAGTCCGTATAAATGTGAGATATGACGATGCTGGTCTTTAGGGTCGTCCAGATCTTCCAGCCACTCCTGTAACTGATTATGTTGCCCTATCTGCATGGGTGCTAATTGCTGTAATTTGCCCTTAATCTGGTTGGCAAATTCAGTATCTGTTTTCAAAACCTTAGCTGCATTGATAAGATTTGAAAATACATCAAATACCAATTGATTATCCATTGTAGCACCAGACGCAATAGAAGATTTCGGTCGGCCAGCAGGTGAGTTTTCTGGTGAAGAGCTTGGCACTACTACCAGCCATTGGTGTGAGGGCTCAGGCACCAGAAAATCATGATAAAAAGTAGCTATTCCTTTCAGAACAGGATAGTATTTTTGTAAAAAAGCTTTATCACCACTATACAAATAGCGTTGCCAAAGGTGTTGGCTTAACCAAGCGCCGCCCATCGGCCACATACCCCAGAATGCCCCATCTACTGCCCCATTTATACGCCATAAGTCAGTATTATGATGTGCTACCCAGCCATTAGCGCCATACATAGTCCGGGCAGTTTGCACACCAGTTTCTGATAATTCTCTCACCATATCAAACAATGGCTCGTGCATTTCGGACAGATTGGTAAGTTCGGCCGGCCAGTAATTCATCTCTGTGTTAATATTGATAGTATATTTACTATCCCAGGGGGGATTCACCTTATTATTCCAGATACCCTGAAGATTGGCAGCTTGCCCACCCGGCCGGGACGAAGAAATCAATAAATAGCGCCCAAACTGAAAGTATAAGGATACAAAGCTTGGGTCATTGCCCTGAGCGAAGGCTTTCAAACGTTCGTCCGTGGGTAATTTTTCTGCCTCGCTTGTCCCTAAATCAAGTTTCACTCTTTTGAAAAAGCGTTGGTACTCTTTTATGTGCTTGTTAAACAAGGTGCCATAAGGCATATTTTCAACCCTGGCTATGTAGGCTTCTGCTTTTTTACTTTCATCCGCACTTAAATCATGATAATTCACAAAATTGGTAGCAATAGATACCAATAGCGTTACTGCCGAAGCATTATCGACTGTAATACTTGTGTCATTTCTGGTGGTTCGTCCATCATTAGGCAATATCTTTGTAATTGTCCGGAAACGCACGTCTCCTTTTACACCCTCGTGGTCTTTGCCCAGTCCTGTCATTGACAGTTGATTGCGTTGGGTAGCAACAGCCGTTTTAAAAGGACTGTTCATCGATAAAGTGAAAGATAAGCTCTTCGCTTTATTAGCGTTCAGGCGGATAACCATTACCTGATCCGGAATAGAGATAAAAGTAGTACGGGTATATTTAATACCGTCAACCTGATATGTAGTCGTTTGAATAGCCTGTTCAATATCTAATTCTCTGCGATAATTGCTATAGTTTTCATGATTCTGAAAATCAAGCTGAACATTTCCGACAGGCAAAAACATCTGTCCATGATTCTTTTTGGCAATGATATGTTTCTGTGCCAAATCCTGCGCTTCCTGACTTTTACCTTCAAAAATTAATTTTCTTATTGCTGATAAATTTGCCAAAGCTTCAGGATTATCGTTTCTACTCGGTCCACCTGACCAGAACGAAGCCTCATTCATTTGTAAGGTTTCATGTGCTACATTGCCATACACCATTGCCCCTAAACGCCCATTGCCCAGAGGTAAAGCATTTGTCCAAGTTTTATTGGCAGCTTGTTCGTACCACAATTTAAGATTGGTTTGCTGGGCTTGTATGGCCGTAGAAAATACCAGAAAGATTCCTATAATTCTTTTCATAAAGAGTTTCAAATGGGTTGAAGAATGGTTAAATAATATCTCTTTGAAAGAAGAAATGAGACATTATTGAAAAACAAAGATAGTATTCTTGCAGAAAGATAATAATATAGCCTGTAGTTTTTTGTAGAATTCTCAACTATG
>CALRLS020000044.1:0-18401 GCA_943368815.1 Cyanobium sp. NIES-981 | reverse complement strand
GCTTAAAGTCTCCCTCTACCTTGGGAGAGGGAGATTTAGAGGGTGAGGTGTATTTCACACCGCAAACAAAATCTCATCTCTCATAGCCCTGTCATATTTCTCTTTATCAAATCTGTATAAGAAAGGAGCTTTGAATGCACCTCCTGTGCGTTTTTCTGGGAGTTTTTCCAGAATATCATAGCTCAGCATCAATTTCTGGAAATTCCGGCGGTCTAATTGTTTACCGAGAATGGTTTCGTATAATCGTTGTAATTCGGGCATGGTAAATTTCTCAGGAAGCAGATTATAACCAATCGGCTGGTAACTTAACTGGCGTCTTAACGATTTCAATGCTACTTCAACCATCTCATTATGGTCGAAAAGTAATTCAGGTACGGCCGATATTTCGCACCATTTACATTCATCTGTATACCAGTCAGGAGTAGCAATTACCTGTTCAAACTCCACCAGAGCCATGTATCCGAGCGATACATTACGCCTCATGTATTTTTCATCATAAAATTCTTTTCCAAAGGCCCATTCCAGTTTTCTGATTAAATTTTCAGCATCCATATTTTTATATCGGTCATTGCCACCGAAAGTATAAAACTGTTGCAGGAAAATTTCTTCCAGGCCAGTTCTCTCCCGCACAATGCGCACTACTGCATCATTGACTGATTCGTCTAAATAAATTCTCCCTCCCGGCAGACTCC
This sequence comes from Cyanobium sp. NIES-981, assembly GCA_943368815.1. Lineage (GTDB taxonomy): Bacteria > Bacteroidota > Bacteroidia > Cytophagales > Spirosomataceae > Emticicia. The sequence goes on along the minus strand of CALRLS020000044.1, from coordinate 17,709 downwards.
ATGATTCTGTTCCTTTCCATTTCAGCAATAGCACTTTCAATTCTCCTTCATGAAACCCAAAAATGACACAATCAATAGAAACTTCTTTCAGGGTGTTTTCAAGGTATGCTTTCAGTCTTGCGTCCATATTAGCTGGTTTAAGAAATCAAAAGTAAAAAAAATCTTTGTGTTTTTTGTACACAATGAAAATTTTTATAATATTGTGTAGATTTTACGCATTAAGCTATTTATCATCTATGAAACCCTTTATTACTTATCCTATGAAATCCTCCATCCTTAATATTACCCAAAAAAGCGTAGTTTTTCAAAGCACACTTTGGTGTTGATTTATTATTAAACAATCTATTATCAATCTATGAAAATATTATTCAAGAGCCTATTGATAGGTCTTTTGCCGCTTTCTTTGCTGGCACAAGTACCCGAAGAAAACCGCTTTCAGAAAGTTGTACTGACAGAAAACTTAAATGAGCCCTTGGAACTGGCAGTCTTACCTGACGAAAGAGTGATATTTATTGAGCGACATGGTCTGGTAAAAATGTATAGTCCGCTCACTAAGAAAACAACAGTTATTGCTTCAATTCCGGTAAGTACCAAATACAATGTAGCTGACGGGGGACAACCCGAGGCAGAAGATGGCCTGCTAGGGCTTAACATTGACCCGGATTTTACTAAAAATCATTGGGTTTATCTGTATTACTCTCCGGCGGGAAGCGACCCTAAAAATATCTTAGCCCGATTTGAATTAAAAGGCAATACCTTAGACCTCAACAGCAAAAAGGTCATTCTCGAAATTCCTACTCAAAGAGACCAGTGTTGCCATACTGGTGGTTCAATAGACTGGGATGCTGCAGGTAATCTATACCTATCAACAGGTGACAATACAAGTCCGAGAGCATCAGATGGTTATGCGCCAATTGATGAGCGTCCGGGCAGAAGTCCTTATGATGCACAGAAGTCTTCTTCAAATACAAACGATTTAAGGGGCAAAATTATCCGTATTCATCCTGAACCAAATGGTACTTATACCATTCCTGAGGGCAATTTATTCCCGAAAGGCACGCCTAAAACCCGTCCGGAAATATATACAATGGGACATAGAAATCCCTATCGTATTGCCGTCGATAAAAAGACGGGCTTCTTATATTGGGGAGATGTAGGCCCGGATGCAGGCAAAGACTCCACAGGTTTAGGGCCTGCGGCCGAAGATGAGTTCGGACAGGCACGCAAAGCAGGTAATTTCGGCTGGCCGTATTTTGTAGGCGATAACAAAGCCTATTGGGATTTTGATTTTGCTACGCAGAAATCCGGCGAAAAATTCAATCCTGAAAAACCGATTAATAACTCCCCTAATAATACAGGGCTACAGGAGCTTCCTCCTGCGCAAAAGGCATTCATCTGGTATCCGGCGGCTGATTCCAAAAAATTTCCTTTATTGGGTGCAGGTGGCCGTAGTGCAATGGCAGGGCCAACCTATCATAAAGAGTTCTTTCAGAATGCCAAACGTGCTTTCCCGGATTATTACAATAATAAACTCTTCATCTATGAGTGGATGCGCGACTGGATTATTGCCGTAACGATGAACGAGCAGGGTGATTATGTAAAAATGGAAAGATTCTTACCTAATCTGAAATTAGAACACCCGATTGATATGGCATTTGGCCCTAATGGAGATTTATATATGATAGAGTACGGACAGGGATGGTTTCTGGCTAATCCGGAATCGAAAATCATAAAGATTGAGTATAACGGGGGTAACCGCAAGCCGGTAGTAATTGCCAAAGCAGATAAATTAGCCGGAGCATTACCTTTAACCGTTCAACTATCATCAGAAGGCACGAAAGATTATGACAATGATGCTTTAAAATATGAATGGAAAATAAGTCCACAGGCGGGCGGGGCTCCTGATATCTTAACTGAAGCTAATCAAAGCCATATATTTAGCAAATTAGGCACCTATAAGGCTATTCTGACCGTAACTGATGCCCAAGGCTTAAAGGACTCAAAAGAATTGATTATAAAGGCAGGAAATGAGCCTCCGCAGGTTTCACTTGAACTGACTGAAGGCAATAAAACATTCTTTTTCCCGAATAAAGATATTGCCTATGAAGTAAAGGTATCGGATAAAGAAGACGGAAGCCTGGAGAATAAACGTATTCCGGCTTCAAAAGTACGAATCACAGCTACTTATCAGGACGCCGAAGATGCGCCACAAGCCGCGCAGGGACATCAGGCAGCACCTGTTACCTTTACAGCCGGGAAGAATCTGATTGATAAAAGTGATTGCAAAGCCTGCCATTTCACTGATAAAAAATCTGTCGGCCCTGCTTTTACAGAAGTTGCCAAAAAGTATAAGTCTAATAGCAACGCCCTTGCTATTCTATCCGATAAAGTAATCAAAGGCGGTGCGGGTGTATGGGGAGATGTGGCCATGTCAGCACACCCGAATATTGGTTTGCCGGAAGCAAATCAGATGATACAATATATTTTGAGTCTGGCAGACAAGAAATTACCTCCGGTATTGCTCCCTCCTAAAGGGAATGTTGCCACCAAAATACCTGAAGGCGGAGACCCTAATAAAGGTATTTATAAGTTATTGGCCTCATATACCGACAAAGGCGCTAATGGCCTGCCTGCTCAAACAGTTGAAAAATTAGTAGTTCTAAGAAACCCAACATTACTACTAGGCAATGCAGAAGAGACTTCAAAAAACACCATGAAGTTTAAAATGGGTGAAACAAACCTCCTGATTGTTATGGCAGCCAATACGTATGCTTCTGTCAAAAAACTTGATCTCACGGGTGTTAAATCGCTTAGTTTCGTAGTTGCCGCACCAAAGCAACAATTAAACTCGCAGGGAGGAATAGTAGAAGTTCATGCCGGAGCGCTTGATGGCCCTTTATTAGGCCAAACCGACTTTATCGAACCGATAGATGATCCTGATGCGTTTTCTGGCAAAAAACCACCGAAACCATATAAAGTAAGTATATCTCCTGTCAATGGTTTTCACGATTTATACTTTGTTTTCAAAAACGATAAAGCAAAGGGTGCTTTATTCATACCATTTTCAGTAACATTTGAACAATAATATATTCAAGAAACTGTTTCTCCAACTCTCAATATCAACCTTATGAATAACCGTCGCGAATTTCTTAGTCAATTGGGTCTTGCCACTGCAGGGCTTGGCTTATCTACTTTATTACCAGAATCTCTTTTTGCGGCAGAATCTGCCAAAAAATTTACTTTCGAAATATCGCTTGCCGAATTCTCTTTTGCCTCTGAATTATATACAGGTAAAATGAAAAACATGGATTTCCCGGCTAAAGCAAAAAATGATTTCGGCATTTCGGTATTAGAATATGTTTCAGGGTTTTTTAATAATAAACATACTGACCAGACCTATCTGAACGAACTCAAACAGCGTTGCGACGATTTAGGCATGAAAAACCACCTGATTATGGTTGATGGAGCCAATATCGCCGCATTAGATGCTGCGCAACGCCAGAAGAATGTAGAAGCTCATTATCCGTGGGTAGATGCGGCGAAGTTTCTGGGCTGCTCTTCTATCCGTGTTAATCTGGGTGATGCCATGGCTGCCTTGTCAGGTAAAGGCGAAGAAGGAAGCATGGAAGAAGTAGGCAAAGCTGCGGCTGATGGCTATGAAAAAGTATGTGAATACGCAGCTAAAGCAGGTTTGAATGTAATTGTCGAAAACCACTTCGGCTACTCTACTGACCCAGACTGGCTGGTTGGTGTGATGAAACAGGTAAAAGCTAAAAACAAGGGCTTCCTGCCTGACTTTGGTAATTTCTGTGCCGAAAGAAGCAAACCTGCAACCATGGATCTGAAAGGTATTATGGCTACCAAATGTGTGAAAGAATATGATAAATATGATGGAACCAAAAAAATGATGCCTTACGCCAGAGGCATCAGCGCCAAGACTCATAAATTTGATGCTAATGGCAACGATATTGATACAGATTTCATTAAAATATTCAAAATCATTAAAGCCTCAGGTTGGACCGGCGGTTATGTAGGGATAGAGTACGAGGGAGGTTTAATGAGAGATATGGGAGGCGATATGAGTTACCTGCCTAATGATGAGGGAATAAAAGCCACTAAAAAACTTCTTGAAAAAGTGCAGAAAGAATTAGCATAATTATCATTCTTATATGAAGTCTATGGCCATCATCTTTCAAAGGGATGATGGCTTTTTTTTAAGAGTGAATTTTGAAATGATTCATTGGTTTTTGCTGTTTAATTATAGAGCCGCCCATTAATAAGCAATTTATTAGAAGATGGAACGTTTTTTGCAAATATGTTACCGTTATTCATACCAAACACCATCCTGTTTTCAATGAAAAAAATACTTTTATCTATTACCCTGTTATTTATTTCCTGTCTCGCCTTTGCTCAGGGTATCTCCTGGGAGCCAACCATACAGGGTGCATTTGCCAAGGCTAAAGCTCAGAACAAACCTGTTTTTGTAGAGTGTTTCCATCCCAATTGCCCTATCTGTATGAGCTTGGAGCCTACTTTAAAAAATGCAGAGGTCGGGAAATTCTATAACCAGAATTTTATTAATTATAAACTCAATCTTAGCGATGCCAAGCAGGTGAAGTTTCTGAGCGACAAGAAAATCTATCTGCCGGGCTTCCCATTGTTTTTATATTTTGATAAAAATCAAAATATCCTGCATCATACAGACCCCGTTAATACACCTAAAGACTTTGTTCAGCATGCAAAAGCTGCCCTTGATCCTAATACTCAGTCGGGTACAGCATGGAAAAGATATCAGGCAGGCAGCCGTGATATAGGGATGATGGCAAGTCTGGCTTATCTGCTTCGTATTACTCAGGATACTACCCGTAATATTAAAGTAGCCAATGATTTATATTCAGTATATCCAAAAGACAAACTCAAATCGTCAGAGAGTTGGGAAATTGCAAAAAAATGCCTGATGGATGTTGAAAATGGCTTTGCGGAATTCTGGTTGAGAAACCTTGATACAGCACGCAAATATGAAACAGAAAAGGGGCATGCAGGTACCGAAACCAACGCCATGGGTATGTTGGTACAAATGGCTATTTATAGCCCCAAAGCAAGCAAGTATTCTTTGGCTAAGGTAAACAAGTTAAAGCAATACATGAATTTGATAGGTGCCGGGCAATATATCACAAGTAATACATGGCATATTGAAGCGCAGGCACTGATTCGTGAACAAGGACAGGACAAAGCTATGGCATTTATTCAGAATCAGGTTAGCCAGACCTCACAGCCACAAATGCTTGTGTATTATGTTACGTTTTACAATGTTAATTTCCCTGATGGTAAACTCGCTTCACAGGTACGCAACTGGCTAAATACTGCTCAACCGGGATTAAAAGAACCGCTCGATATTGTCAATTACAGATACGAATCAGCACGTTTATATAAAAAGGCAGGAGATGCAGCCAAAGCGAGACAAGAACTGGCATCAGCTAAAACCAGCCTTGCCAGTGCCAAAGCGAAGGCAACAGATGCTAACAGCAAGAAAGTGGTAGAGAATCTATCAAATAGTATTAATAAACTAGCAGCTGAAGTGAAATAATCAGTCAGGCTATAAACCAGAAAAGCCGTAGAAACATGAGTTTCTACGGCTTTTCTTTATATAAAAAACTTATTAGTTTTTCTTAGGAGCTGCCGGGGTTGTAGCAGGTGCAGTTGTTGCAGCCGCTTTTGCGGGAGGTGTAACACCTAATTTCTTGAACACAAGGTCCGAAATATTATCAGCATCAGGAGCAACCAACAAAATTGGAGTAGTACCAGGACCAGCGTCAGTATTGAAAACATAAATATAACCGTTTTCTTTAGCTACTTCCTTGATAGTTTTGTCAATTTTATCTAATACCGGAGCTAACAATTGTTGTTGTTTCTGTTGCAATGCACCCTCAGAACTTTGTTGGAATTCCTGAATAGCATTGTTCTGATTTGTTAATTCTTTTTCACGGTCAGCCTTGATTACTGCGGCCATTGTTGCTTGATTTTTTTGATAATCTTCATATTTTCTCTGAAAATCAGCAACTTTATCCTGCAACAATTTATCGTATTGTGCCTTCTCAGTTTTCAATTTTGTTTCAATATCTTTAGCGTCCGGAAGATTATTGAGAATAAAATCAACATTGGTATATCCGATTTTCTGTTGAGCATTCGCAGTAATACCGACAAACATTATAGCCGCAATTAAAGAGGCAAAAAACTTTGTTTTCATTTTGTTACTAATTTTTTGGTTTTGATACTTGGTTATTTTGAGTTTTATCTTCCTTTAAAGAAATCCCTAAAGACTCCATCACATAATCGGTATAATCATGGCGAGGGTCGGTGTAAATCATGCTCATATCTGAAGCCTTGTCAAATATAAACATTAATTGTTTCTGGCGTGCTACTTTAGCACATGCTTTATAAATATCGTCCATGATTGGCTTCATTATTTCTTTTTTCTTAGCAAATAATAACCCGTTCATGCCAAATACCTTATTGTTCAACTCCTTTACCTCTTTTTCTTTATCCTCTAAAGCTTTAAGTCGTTCACGCTTCATATCAGCAGTTAATAAAATCTCTTCCTGTTGATATTGCTGACGCATTTTTTCTAATTCTGTGAACCTAGTCTGAATATCCTGCACCCATTTTTCTGAGTACTTCTCCATGTCTTCCTGGGCTTTTTTGTAGTCGGGCATTTTACTTGTAATAAACTCCGAATCAACGTACCCAAACTTTTGTGCAAAAGACTGTAAAGAAAAGAGTGCCAAAAATAGCAAAATTATTGTCTTTTTCATTCAAAAATTATTGTGAATGCATAATATTTTATTCCATGGTCAATAAAATCCTGCTTAATTGCCTTAATAACGCAGGATACTTAAAACCTGTATCTTATTAACAGAATTTAACAAAAGTGTTTTTATCTGATTTGCTGACCGATACTGAATGTGAATGATTTCAAGCCACGGTTTGGTATTCCGGGAATAGGGTCAAAGCCCTGTCCGAAATCAAGACCTAACAAACCGAATGCAGGCATGAAGATTCTTGCTCCTACCCCTGCTGTACGACGTAGTTTGAACGGATTAATATCTTTATAACTACCCCAGCTATTACCTGCCTCTGCAAAGACCTGCACAAAAATAGTAGCTTGTGGATTTAACGATACCGGATAGCGGATTTCGGCAGTATATTTACTATAAGCCAAACCACCAAGACGGCTCAGTGTAATTTCATTTTTCCTTAGCCTTTCAGCTTCATCCATTGATAATTCGTGTACAACACCTTCTTCATATCCACGTAAACCAATCAGGTCGGCACCTACGTTCATCGCATTCTGCATACCTAGCCCGGCACCACCTAAGATGAAACGACCAAACGGACTGTACTCTGAACTCGCACTGTATTTGCCTAAGAAACCTAAGTTAGCTTTAGCATGTAAAATAAACTTACCGACGATTGGTGTATACCAGTCTCCGTCAAACATCCACTTATGTCCTTCAATCCATTTGAATTTATCTGTTGTTGGTGTACCTCTCAATACCGAATACGGAGGATTGAAGGTAGCCGTTAATGTAAATTGAGAACCTGAACGTGTAAACTGCGGATTATCCAGATAGTATCTTGAAATTGAAGCAATCAACGAAAGGTCATTAGCAACCCCCTTCTGGAAACCCGGAATGAAGTAACTATTATCTACATTGTATCTCTGGTAAGATAATGAAGCATTAAAACTGAAACTTCTGTCCGGCCAGTTCAGGCGTTTACCATACGTAACGGATGCTCCGGTATTTTTAAAATATCCGTTATACATGCTATTGCCACCATAGAGAGCAGCGTAATCTGCACCGTATTGTCTTTCCAAAGCTCTTTGATAAGCTCTGTTATCAGAAGATGTATGGAAAAGGCTTATGGTAAATGAATTAGGTTTTTTACCACCTAACCAGGGCTCAGTAAACGAAATCGAGTAAGTCTGGTAGAATCGACCACTGGCTTGCAGACGCAGCGCTAATTTCTGACCGTCTCCGGCAGGTAAAGGGCGCCATTTTTTCAGATTACCAATGTTTTTGGCAGAGAAATTATTAAATACCACCCCAAAAGTACCTACAAACCCTTGCAAACCACCCCAACCACCTGATAACTCAATATTATCGCTTGGTTTTTCTTCTACATTATATTCAATGTCTACAGTACCGTCAGCTTGCGGAATCGGTTTTGGCTCAATTTTCTGAGGATCAAAGTAATTCATTCTGGCCAATATCTGTTGCGACTCAATCAACTCGGTTTTACTGAATTTCTGACCCGGACGAGTCAAAAGCTCTCTCATCACTACGTGGTCACTGGTTTTGGTGTTTCCGTTTAATATAATGCGGTTGATGGTTGCTTGCTTACCTTCAATAATCCGCATTTCAATATCAATAGAGTCTCCCTCAACCGAAACTTCTATTGGTGTACAGCTAAAGAACAAATAGCCATCATCCATATAAGCAGAACTCACGTCTCCTTGTGGAATACCGTTGATTCTTTTATTCAATTCTTCCGGATTATAAATATCTCCTTTCTCAATTGCCAGTATCCTTTGTAAATCTTCCGTTTTACGCAGGTAGTTGCCTGTCCAGGTAATATTACGGTAGTAGAAACGGGTACCCTCATTGATATTCAGAATTATTTCAAGGTTTTTACCATCCGGTGAAAACGTAGAGTCAGAAGTAACCTGCGCATCACGATAACCTTTCTTATTATAATACTCAACAAGTTTCTCTTTATCTTCTTCAAATTTCTTAGGAACAAATTTTGAAGGAGTGAAGATTCTAAGTGGAGCCTTGATTTTAGTGCTTTTCAGTTTTGATAGAACTTTCCAATCCGGTAACTCTTCTACACCGTTCAGAGTAATATTATTAATCTTTACTTTATTCTTCTTATCAATAGCAATAATTAATGCTGCATTGTTGGCACGAATCGTATCCAATACCTGCTTAATCTGCACACTGGCATTCAGGTATCCTTTGTCAACATATATCTTCTTAATTGTCAGCTGAATATTTTTGATAAGTGCATCGGTAATTACCTTACCCTTATTTGACTTTACTTTTTCACTGACAGTTTCAATTTCGCCTTTGCGCAGACCTTTAAAGGTAAATTTGTTCAAACGTGGGCGTTCGCGCAGATTAATATCCAAATCTACTTTATCTCCTTCGATTTTGGTGATATTAATGGCTACATCTTCAATAATGCCTTGTTCCATCAAACGGCGGATAGCCGTACTGATTTTCTCACCGGGAATAGCGATTTTGTCGTTTACGTTCAGACCCGAAACAGAAATAAGGGTATTAGGGTCAAGAAATTTGATGCCACTGACTGTGATTTTCGAAATGGTATATTCCTGCGGTCTTTCGTAAGATACAATATTATCTTTTGCCTGATCCGCCTGACGCCCCACACCAATTCTTAATTGAGCAAATAATCCTGAGGAAGAAAATAGAAGTGCAATAAAAAGGAGGCCTTTTCTAATTCTGGTAATGTTTGTCCCGAAAGAGGGTTGGTTAAACTGATACTTTTTACTTATAAAAATCATTATCATATATTTTATACCTCTTTAAGTGCTGAAGGTAATTGCTCACTCGTTTTTCCGAAGCGTCTTTCTCGCTGTTGATACTCATAAATAGCCTCGAATAAATGTTGTCGACGAAACTCGGGCCAATACAAATCGTCCATAAAATATAACTCTGCATAAGCTATTTGCCAGAGCAGATAATTACTTATCCGGTGGTCGCCGCCTGTACGAATCATTAAATCTACGTCAGGGGCATCTTCTGTGGCTAAAAACTTATTAAAAACTTCTTCCGTTATATTTTCAATGGCCAATGCTCCCGATTTTACCTGTTGAGCAATTTTTTTGGTTACCTCTACAATCTCCCATTTCCCGCTGTAGCTCAGGGCAAGGGTCAAGGTAAGACCAGTATTATTTTTTGTTAGTTCGATTGAATCGAATAATCTTTTCCGTGCAGATTTGGGTAGTGAATCCAGGTCACCAATAGCTTTAAGACGAACGTTATTTTTATTCAGATCAGGTACTTCCTCTCCAATTGTTTTAATCAGCAATTGCATAATACCATCAACCTCGAGCTTGGGGCGATTCCAGTTTTCAGTCGAAAACGTGTATAGTGTCAGGTACTTAACGCCCAATTCCACACAACCCTCTACCGTCTCTTTTACCGATTTTATCCCGTGATGATGCCCGAATATCCGCATGGCTCCCTGTTTCTTGGCCCAGCGTCCGTTACCATCCATAATAACGGCTATATGTTTAGGTAAATTGCTTAAATTAATGTTTTCTTTCACGTAAAAAACAATTATCAAATTGATAAATACTAACCAACAATTACGCTAATTAATAAAAAGGATTGCAAAGTTAGGAAAAAAGAACTTTGTTTGATAAGTTTTTACAGATTTGTAGACTTTTGTTATAATTTTTTAACAAAAAACCGCAGATTCTATCGTATTGATACGCAAAAAAGATAGATTATCTTCTTGTAGGAGGGCAATGAACTTTGTAGAACAAATAGCTGATTGAGAAATTTGTATAATAATACATGTCTTTTGCTTTAGTTCCTGGTACCTGCATCTTTGCATTATACTTTGCAAAATCAAGGTCTGTCCCTGAAAAATCAGGTGGTGTAGACGAGTATTCTCCGTTAGAATATCCAAAACCATCCAAGGTATCGGTATTAATCCACCTTGTACCAAACTCCATACCCCAGTTCAATCTCGGACTTAATTCTTTCTTAAAGCCAATTCCCAGAATCCAGGAGTTTCTCCGGTTATTACCTCCGTTTTTATCAATAGTATATACCGAACGGCTGGTTAATTGCCTTTTTTCGTAGCTATAATTATAAATAGTATAAGCCCCACCACCGAATACGTACGGAGTCCAGTTATTTACAATCCGCGACGCACTTGTTCTGAAATTCATGAAGTTATATTCCAGCTGCCCTCCGGCTTCCATAATAGTAGCGCTGAATTTAAAGCCCCTTGCCTGATGATATGGGTCGCTAATGGCTTCGTCTTTTCCATGAATCTGACCAATTACGGCATTTACTTTCAACGAAAGTGAGCGACTATAATTCATTCTACCAAATATATTGGCTCCAGGCCCAATTATTAATGGCTTGAATTTCGGCATTACGTCGCCTTTATAGTTAAGCCCGCCTACTCCTGCACCTATCTCCCACATCTGGGCGTGCAAGGCAGGCAATGTTCCAATAAACAGAATCAGAAAAAGGCTTTTTTTCACAGATAAAATCAGCTTAAATAAAATGTTTTTGTTAAAATCTATTTAATTGGCGGACATTTAATACTGCTGCCGATAATATAGCTTATAGTTATCTGCGTTACAAAATAACTATCCCATTTCGAAGAACCTCTTGGTTTTCCTGCGGTATATCCAACATAATTTTGACCAAGTGTGCTTGGTTTTGGGTTAACCGCCGCCTGACCAAGTGTATTAGTAATAATCTGTTCAAATATAGGAATTCTGCTTTCACCTGTTCTTGCTGCAATATCTTCACCTGCCCTGTTAGATAGTGCAGCACCAAGTGGTGAAGTTAGTGCTAAAGTTGCCGGGTTGGGGTAATTTGCTGCACCAACGTCATCAAGATAATCGAAAGGTGTTATTCGGAGCCCTCCTTCAAAATTCAGATCTATTTTATCGGTAAGTTTCATTTTCAAGCCTAAACCTATAGGAAATACGGGTTGCAAAAGTGAGTAAGCTTTAGGCCCGTTAACATCACCCTGCCCGGAAGTCTGTAAGTCTTTAAGATTTAACCAACCACCTAAGGCTACTTCTCCGGCATTATTAACTGTAGCTACATCTCTTGCTTTAGGGGCATGGCCATAAAAACCGAATCCGAGCATAGCATAAGGCATAAAAGTATTTCTGCCCTGTTGTCCTTTGCCCGATTGAGGTAAAAGATTAAACATGCCTACCAATGAAAATTCTTTAATATCGTTCCGGAAATGTAAATTTCTTAGATTATATTGATAAAGCTTATCTATATTTTTTTGAGAAAAGGTATAATCATCACCCAGGATTCTTGCCCAGGTAAAGCTTACTCTGGCCGCAAATTGCGGAGAAAACTGACGGGTATAATTGATTGTTGCATTCCAGCGAACATTCGTGATTAAACCATAGTAGAAATAACCATAAGGAGCTAAGTCACCAAAATAGTGAGAGGTTCCTCCGCCAATACCAATCGAAGAATATTGGTTTAATTTGTTTTTCTTACTGAAAATGCCCCCCTGTCCGAAGTTCTCTTTCGTAATCATAAGTACAAAAGAAAAACAAAGTAAGACCCTTAATAATGCTTTATGTGTGTTTAAAAATTTCATAACGGAATAGCAATGTTTATCTGAATTGTTTAACGTAAGATTATAATGAATTATTATCAGTTGCGTGCATCAACACCCCACTTTAGCTTATTTCTTAGTGTATTTAAAAAATTATTTCCGTCTATTCTTATCATTCTTGCTTTAAAAGCCTCTTTTCTTACCGTAATGGTAGCTTCTTCTTCTGAGGCTATAATCTTGGCTCGTGAGTCCATCGAAACCAGATAATTATTGCTTCGGCTTTCTACCTTCAAAGAGATAATACTGTTGTCTGACACAATCATGGGTCTTACAAAAAGATTATGCGGGCAAATGGGCGTAATGATAAAATTGGCTGAATGAGGCATTACCAAAGGGCCTCCGCAACTTAAGGAATACCCGGTTGAACCGGTAGCAGTTGCCACCATTAAACCATCAGCCCAATAGGTGTTCAGAAACTCACCGTTGATATAGGCATGCACCACAATCATAGAAGAAGTATCTGTTTTAGAAATAGCTACTTCGTTTAATGCAAAATTCATGCCCTCTTCAAACAACTCTGTTTCTGAGGAAGCAGAAAGCATGGTTCGTTCGTCAATATCATAATGCCCGTTCACTAAATGAGCTATTGTTTCTTCAATTTGTTCAGACGAAACGGCCGCTAAAAAGCCTAACCTGCCGAAGTTAAAACCCAGAATAGGAATTTCTCTTTTACCAACATGTGAAAGCGTTTCCAGAAAGGTGCCATCTCCACCGAGGCTAAACGCAAGGTCAGCATTGAATATCTCCTGAGAGGAGGTGTAGACATTTTTACAGTTTAACTGAATGCCCGATTGCAACAAAACACGTTTGAAGGATTCTGATAACTGAATTTCAATTTTGTACTTTTCTAGTTCATCAAAGACCTGCTGTATATATGGTACAGCCTCCACATTGAATTTTCGACCGTGAATGGCGATTTTCATTTTGGATTCGTTTATTAAATGCTATTAATCATAGCAAATGAGTGCAAAGATGCTAATAATCCATAACATCCGGAACTTTTACGCAAAGCTATAATTATTTTTTCTAATAGGGAACAATTAAAGGCTTCACACGAAATTTCATATAAGAGCATGTTTAAAAATTATAGTTCGACCTGCAAAGGCATCTTTTTCAGCTATACTGCGTTGCATTTTTTCGATGTAGCTGCTTGCTACATCTGCAAAATGCGCCTTGTCTAGCTAAAAAACCTGCTCTTTTCGGTCAGAAAAACAAAATTTAAACATACTCTAAACACAGAGGATGAATATAGTTTTTTTCGTTGATGTATATTATAAATCGAACCCTTCTCCTTGCGCAGGTATCAGAACATTTTTGAATCCGGCTAAAAGCAGGCGATTCTTAAAAGACACCTGATTGGGCAATTCGCCATGTACTAAAAAGAGGCTTTTTACTTTTGATGCATCCTGACAAGCCAGATAGTTTATAAGTTCAGAATAATCTGCATGGGCTGAGAACGAATCCATCACTTCAATTTTAGCATTGACACGATGTAATTCACCAAATATTTTTACATGCTCGGGTTGCGCTTTCAAAGCAGCCCCCAGGCTTTCCGGAGAACAATAACCTACCAGCATGATAGTATTATTGGGGTTCTCAATATTATTAGCAATATGATGTTTTATTCGCCCGGCCTCTGCCATACCTGATGCGGAGATAATAATACAAGGTTCTTTGTAGGTATTTAAAGCCTTGGATTGATTGACATCACTGATATAATGCAAATTATCAAAGTCAAAAGCATCTCCATCGTGCTTGATATAAGCCAGAATTTCAGGATTGAAACACTCTTCATTCTGCCGCATGGCCATAGTAGCTTTCACCGAAAGCGGACTATCTACATATACCTGTATTTTAGGCAATTTGCCTTCACTTTCTAATTGATCCAGTGCATAAACCAGTTCCTGGGTACGGTCAACTGCAAAAGCAGGGATAATTAGTTTGCCTCTTCGCACTACACAGGTTTCGTGTACAATTCTGAGTAAATGCGCTTTCATATCAATTTCAGGTTCATGCAATCTATCGCCGTAGGTTGACTCACAAATGATATAATCTGCCTGCGGAAATGGCTCCGGGCTACGTAATATTTTATCATTAGGCCGGCCTACATCTGCCGTGAAAAATAATGTTTTGGTACTTGCCTCTTCTTCAAAAGTCAGATATATCCCGGCACTTCCTAAAATATGACCGGTATCGTAGTATTCAGCGCTTACCCCTTCTTCAAGATAAAAAGGTGTACGGTAATCAATTGTTTTAAATAAAGACAGGGCTTTTCTTACATCTTCTTCTCCATACAATAATTCTAAAGGTGGTTGTCCTCTTTTATCTCTTCTTTCATTGATTCTCTCTAAATCTTTTTCCTGAATAAAGGCTGAGTCATACAACATAATATCACACAAGTCCTTAGTGGCATGAGTAGCGTAAATGTCTCCTGTAAATCCTTTCTTTACTAATCTTGGCACTAAACCTGTGTGGTCTATATGCGCATGGCTTAGAACCAGAATATCAATCTCTTTAGGGTCAAAGCCAAACTGCAGGTTGAGCTCAGAGGTATTGATACCCTGAAACAGGCCGCAATCGAGCAGAATTTTTGTTCCTTTTTGGGTCGTAATCAGGTGTTTGCTTCCGGTTACTCTTTGCGCTGCTCCGTAGAATTGAATTTTCATAATCCTTGTTCAAATAATATTTAAAGGTAAATAAAACATTTTGGCTGATTTCAGCATGTAAATACACCTATCATTTTGACAAATGTATTTAGAAATATTTTTACTTACAGAATTGCCTGCTAATTTTGACGAAAATTTAAATATAAGGAAACAAATCTAATCCATTAATTTTCTATAAAATGTTTCGTCTTGATAATAAAGTAGCTATCGTAACCGGAGGAGCAAGCGGCATTGGTCTTTCAATTTCCAGACTATTTGCCATGCAGGGGGCAACTGTACATATATTTGAATTGAATATTGACCAGGCAGAACGCGAAGCCGACCTGATTAATGCCAATGGAGGTGAAGCCTACTTTCATAAAGTAGATGTATCAAAACAAAAAGAAGTTAAGAAAGCCATTGATAAAATAGCCAAAGAAAACGCTATTGATATTCTGGTAAATAATGCAGGCATTGCACATATCGGCACTGTTGAAACCACTACAGAAGAAGACTTTGATAAGGTTTTTAATGTAAATGTAAAAGGTACTTATAATTGTTTGCAGGCAGTTATCCCTCATTTCAAAAATAAAGGCGGGGTAATTCTTAACATCGCTTCTATTGCAGCGACAGTGGGTATTCCTGACAGATTTGCGTATTCGGTGAGTAAAGGAGCAATCTATACCATGACTTTACAGGTAGCTAAAGATTATCTGAAATATAATATCCGTTGCAATAGTATTTCTCCTGCCCGTGTGCATACCCCTTTTGTTGACGGATTCCTGAAAAAAACTTATCCGGGTAAAGAGAAAGAAATGTTTGAGAAACTCTCAAAAACCCAACCAATAGGCCGCATGGCAAAACCTGATGAAATAGGCTCACTGGCCGTTTATTTATGCTCTGATGAAGCAGGATTCATCACAGGCTGTGACTATCTGATTGATGGTGGATTTGTAAAGCTGAATAATTAATATTTGAATAACCTAACACCGACCGCTACTCAATAAAATTTTATTGAAAAGTATTCAAATTTTATCTCAATGCAAAAAGTAGATTTTTTAGTGATAGGTTCCGGTATTGCCGGCTTAAGTTTTGCGCTTAAAGCGGCAACCAAAGGAAAAGTTCTGGTTCTGACGAAAGTAAATGCCGACGAAACCAATACAAAGTATGCACAGGGTGGGATAGCTGCTGTTTTTGATGCCGAAACCGATTCTTTCGAAAAACACATTAACGATACACTAATTGCGGGAGATGGGCTCTGTGACCGCAAAACTGTTGAGATTGTAGTAACGGAAGGGCCTGACCGTATTCAGGAATTGATAGATTATGGTACCAATTTCGATAAACATGGCTCTGAATATGACCTGACTCGTGAGGGTGGTCATTCAGAAAAGCGAATCCTGCATTATAAAGATATAACAGGTAAAGAGATTGAGCGGGCTTTGCTTGAACAGGTAAGCAAAAATCCGAATATTGAGATACTGACGCATTATTATGCAGTTGAAATTATCACCCAACACCATTTGGGCATTCAGGTTACCCGTGAAACCAATGATATTACCTGCTTTGGAGTATATGCCCTCAATGTGCATACAGGTCAGGTAGAAACTATCTTGTCAAAAATTACCCTGATGGCTACAGGAGGCGCAGGTAATATCTATTCTGCCACTACCAACCCTGTAATAGCAACCGGAGACGGTATTGCCATGATATACAGAGCCAAAGGAAGGGTAAGAGACATGGAAATGATACAGTTTCACCCAACCTCATTATATAATCCGGGCGAATACCCCAGTTTTTTAATTACCGAAGCAGTAAGAGGTGAAGGTGGCGTATTGAAAAACAAACGGGGTGAAGAATTTATGCAGAACTACGACCCTCGTGGTTCACTTGCCCCACGTGACATAGTAGCGCGTTCGATTGATGCGGAAATGAAGAAATCCGGTGAAGACCATGTTTATCTGGATATTTCGTTCAAGCCCAAAGAATTAATTCTGCAGCATTTCCCGAATATCTACGAAAAATGTCTGAGCATAGGGCTTGATATTACCAAAGATATGATTCCGGTTGTACCTGCAGCACATTATCTATGTGGGGGTATATTGGTTGATGAATTCGGACATTCAACTATACACCGCTTATATGCCTGTGGTGAATGTTCTTCTACCGGGCTGCATGGTGCAAATCGTTTAGCCTCAAATTCATTATTAGAGGCGGCAGTTTTCGGACATCGGATTGCTTACCAGTCAATGGATGAAGTTGACAAGATAAGGTTTCAGGAAAATGTGCCTGATTGGGATGAATTCGGTACGGAACAATCGAATGAAGAGATTCTGGTTACACATAATTTACGTGAGGTACAACGCATGATGTCTGATTACGTAGGTATCGTTCGTTCTGATTTTCGTTTAGAACGCGCTTTACGCCGCCTGAAACTGGTAAAAGACGAAACTGAGGAATTCTATAAAAAGACCAAACTTTCGGTTAAACTTTGTGAATTGCGTAATCTGGTACAATGTGCCGAATTAGTGATTCGCTGTGCTATGAAACGCAAAGAAAGCCGGGGGCTGCATTATACTACTGATTATCCTTATAAATTAGGCGGGAAGCCTGAGAATTCCGTCCTATAAATCTAGCAAATTCATCA